>JAYRLX010000011.1:0-7843 GCA_041905125.1 Caulobacter sp.
AGCACCTGGGCGTTGGCCGCGAGGCGCTTCAGGCGCAGGCCGACCGCGTCGGCCACGGCGCCGCCGACGCCCTGATCGACCTCGTCGAAGATCATCAAGGGTTGCGGGCCGCCGCCGCGTCCGGCCAGGGCGGCCTTCAGCGCCAGGGCGAAGCGCGCCAGCTCGCCGCCCGAGGCGATGGCTTCCATCGGCCCGAACGGCGCCCCCGGGTTGGTCGAGATCTCGAACGCGACGCGGTCCAGGCCCGTCGGGCCGGCGCGGTCCTCAGCCAGCGGCTCCAGCGCCACGCGGAACTTGGCCTTTTCCAGCTTCAGCGGCGCCAGTTCGGCCTCGACGGCCTTGGCCAGTGCGTCGCCGGCGGCGCGGCGCTCTGCAGACAGAGCCTCGGCGGCGTAGAGATAGGCCTCGCGCGCCTCGGCGGCTTCCTTGTCGGCGGTCTTCAGCGCGTCCTCGGAGGTCTCGATCGCCTGCAGACGCGCGGCGAACTCGGCGCGCTTGGCCGGCAGGTCCTCGACCAGGACGTTGAGCTTGCGGGCCATGCCGCGCAGGGCGAACAGCCGCTCCTCGGCCTTTTCCAGGCGATCGGGCTCGAACTCGAAGGACTCGGCCACCGCGTCGATGGCGGCGCTAGCCTCCTGCGCCTCGACGATGGCGCGGTCGACGGCTTCGCAGGCGGCGGAGAGCCGGGTCATGGCGACGCCGTCGGCCGGCGCCCCGGCTTGCAGGGCCCGGTCGCGGGCGCGCTCCAGGGCGCGATAGGCCTGGGCCAGCTTGCCCGACAGGCTGTCGCCGCCGAGGGCGTCCTGAGCGGCGGCGATGTCGGTGATGGCCTTCTCGGCCGAACTCAGCAGCGCCCGCTCCTCGGCGAGCGCGGTCTCCTCGCCCTCGCGGGGATCCAAGCGGTCCAGCTCCGAGAGGCGCAGGGTCAATTCTTCGGTCTCGGCGGCGGCGCGGCCGGCGAGAGCCCGCAGGGCCTCGGCCTTCTCGCGCGCGGCGCGCCAGGCGCTCCAGGCCGAGCCGACCGCCGAGACGGAGACGCCGCCGAACGCGTCGAGCAGGCCGCGGTGGGTCTTGGGGTCCAGCAGGCCGACCGTCTCGTGCTGGCCGTGGACTTCGAGCAGCAGGCCGCCCAGGTCCTTGAGCACGCCGACGCTGGTGGCCTGATCGTTGACGAAGGCTCTGCTGCGGCCGTCGGGCGACAGCTGGCGGCGCAGGACCAGGTCCTCGTCGCGGGCGTAGTCCAGGCCCTTGTCGTCGAGATAGGCGAAGGCGGGATGGTCGGCCGGCAGGGCGAAGATCGCCGTGGCCGAGGCGTGGCCGGCGGCCCCTCGCCTGACCAGGCCCGCGTCGGCGCGCGCGCCGGTCGCCAGCCCAAGAGCGTCCAGGATGATCGACTTGCCCGCGCCGGTTTCACCGGTCAGCGCGGTCAGGCCCTCGCCAATGGCGAGGTCCAGGCTCTCGATGAGCACGACGTCACGGATGGATAGGCCGATCAGCATGGACGCAGGATCGCCGGGAATCAGAGTTTTTCAAAGCGCCAAGGCGGAACGAAACGGGATCGAGGGCTCGATCCCGTCGCGATCACATGCCCAGCACGCCCATCACGCCGCCCTTCTTGGCCTTCTTGGCGCCCGGCGGTGCCAGGGTCGCGTCCTTGTCCTTGGACAGCAGGCGCTCCAGCGCGTTGCGCTTGGTCCCGGCCTTCAGCGGCTCGACGGCGGGCTTCAGGCCATTGTCGTTGAGCAGCTTGTAGGCGTCGGCGTACCAGCGGTCGCCCGGGAAGTTGTAGCCGAGCACCGCGCCGTTGCGCTTGGCTTCGTCCATCAGGCCCAGGGTCAGATAGGCCTCGACCAGACGGTAGAGCGCCTCGGGCGTGTGCGAGGTGGTCTGGTGGCGCTCGATCACGGTCTTGAAGCGGCCGATCGCGGCCAGGGTCTGACCGTTCTTCAGGTAATAGCGACCGATCGCCATCTCCTTGCCGGCCAGCTGGTCGTTGACCATGTCGATCTTCAGGCGAGCGTCGGTCGCGTACTCGCTGTTCGGATAGCGCTGGACGACGTCGCGCAGAGCGGCGAGCGCCTGTTCGGTGGCGGCCTGGTCGCGGTTCACATCGACGATCTGCTCGAAGTAGCAGATGGCCTTCAGATAGTAGGCGTAGCTGGCCGAAGGATTGCCCGGATACAGCGAGATGAACCGGTCGGCGTCGCCGATGGCGTCGTTGTAGTTGTTGCCCATGTAGTGGGCGTAGCCGGTCATCAGAATCGAGCGACGCGACCATTCCGAATAGGGGTGCTGGCGCTCGACCTCGCGGAAATAGTCGACGGCCTCGTTCCAGTTGCCGCGGTCCAGGCGATTGGCGCCGGTGGAATACAGCAGTTCGACGGGACGCTCTTCGTAGGCGAGACTCGGCTTCTTGGACTTGCCGGCGCAGCCCGCCACCGACACGGCGACGAGAACAGCGGCGATAGTGACGGCCGAACGTCCCGAGAAATTACGAAGCACGGAGTCTCTCACCCTCGAAGCAAACGTGCGCCCCTGCGCCGTGCAAGGCTTCTACACCACGCCACGGAAGGCGCAAATGCGAACGCCGAGCCCCGACTTCCCGAGACGCTCTTAAACCGCTTGAGCCAGTTCCGACGCGAGGGCGCGCAGGCGCCAGGCGCGCGGCTGGGCCAGCAACGCTCGAACCACGGCGTTATTGAGGCCGTGACCGGCCAGAACGCCTTCGAAGCGGCCGAGGATCGGCTTGCCCAGCACATAAAGATCGCCGATGGCGTCCAGCGCCTTGTGGCGCACGAACTCGTCCTTGCGGCGCAGGCCTTCGGGATTGAGCACGCGGTCGCCGTCGATCACGACGGCGTTTTCCATCGAGCCGCCGCGGGCTAGGCCGATGGCGCGCAGGGCCTCGACGTCGCGCAGGAAGCCGAAGGTGCGGCAGTTCGACAGCTCCGAACGGAATGATTCTTCGTCGATCGCCAGGTCGACGGCCTGACGGCCGATGGCCTTGCTGCCGAAGGAAATCTCGAAGGCGACCTCGAATCGGTCGGCGGGCAGCAGGGCGGCGCGCTTGTCGCCCTCTTCCACCACGATCGGCGCCAGGATTTCGATGTACTGGCGGACGGCTTCCTGCTTGCGGCGGCCGGCGCGGTCCAGGATCTGGACGAAGGGTTCGGACGAGCCGTCCATGATCGGCACTTCCGGGCCGTCCAGCTCGACGACGCAGTTGTCGATCGACAGGGCCGCCAGGGCCGCCATCAGGTGTTCGATGGTCGAGACGCGGACGTCGTCGGCGTTGCCGATCACCGTGCCCAGTTGCGTCTGGCAGACCGCCTCGGCGGTGGCGGGAACGCGGTTGTCGCGGTCATGGACATCGGTCCGCACGAAGACGATCCCCGCGTCGGGGGCCGCCGGCCGCACCACGACGCGCACGTGCGCGCCCGTGTGCAGGCCGATCCCCGCGAAGATCACCGGTCCCGCGACCGTGTGCTGAAAATAACCCGAAGCCGACACTAGAGACCCTTATTGCTAGACGGACGAACCGAAGTCCGCCGTTTTCGCCCCGGATTAGCATGTAGGAGTGATGCTGCGTCGCGGCAAAGCAAGTCCTGTTTCGGATTGTTACGCCCTAAAACTATGATTTTATTTTACTTTTATTACGCGCGCACGGGCAGCGAAACAGAACGTCGCTCGACGATCTGTGGACGGTGATCTCCGGCGAGTCTCGCCTAGCGGCGGGGGAAAAGCAGGACTAGGCTCCGCCGCCAAAGGCATAACCGTTTCCAGGGTTTTCGGTTTCATGATCAAGAGCTTGCGCTTCGCGGCCTCCGCCGCCGTCCTCTCCCTCGCCCTGGTCGGAACGGCCCATGCGCAAGCGGTCGCGCCGAAACCGCACGTCTTCACGGCCAAGGACATGGCGAGCCTGGATCGGCTCAGCGATCCCCGAGTCTCCCCGGACGGCCGCCATGTGCTCTATTCCGTGCGGACGATGGACTACCCAGCCAACAAGGCCTCGATGTCCCTGTGGGTCGCCGACCTGAAGGCTAAGATCGCCCCGCGCCGGCTGAAGATCTCGGACGGCGGCGCCAGCAGCGGACGCTGGAGCGCCGACGGCAAGTCGATCTACTTTGTTTCCAGCCGCGCGGGCGGAACCGACCAGGTGTTCCGGACCGACGTGACCGGCGAAGCGGCCGTCCAGGTGACGGCGACGCCCTTCGACGTCCAGGCCTACAAGATCGCGCCGGACGGCAGGACGATCGTCGTCGCGATGGCCGTGTTCCCCGATTGCGCCGACCTCGCCTGCACCGAGGCGCGCCTCGTCGCCAAGACCGCGACCAAGGCCACGGGCGTGGTCTATGACCGCCTGTTCGTCCGCCATTGGGACACGTGGGCCGACGGAACCCGCAATCACCTGTTCGCCTATGCGCTGGACGGGAGCGGCGCGGCGACGGGTCAGCCGATCGACCTGATGAAGGGTTTCGACGGCGATACGCCGACCAAGCCCTATGGCGGCGACGAGGACTTCACGATCAGCTTCGACAGCAAGACCGTGGTCTTCTCGGCCAAGGTCGCCGGCAAGGACGAGTCCTGGACGACCAACTACGACATGTGGGGCGTCCCGCTGGACGGCTCGGCCAAGCCGGTCAACTACACCGCCGACAACAAGGCCTGGGACACCACCGGGATCGCTTCGCCGGACGGCAAGCTGATCGCCTATCGCGCCATGAAGCGCCCGGGCTTCGAGGCCGACCGCTTCGCGATCATGATCTATGACGAAACGACCCAGAAGGTGCGCGAACTGGCCCCGGCCTGGGACCGCTCGGCCGACGCCATCGCCTGGAGCCGCGACGGCAAGACGATCTACGCCACGGCCCTCGACGTCGGCCAGGGCAAGCTGTTCGCCATCGACGTGAAGACCGGCAAGGTCACCGCCCTGACCGGCGACGGCCACGTCAGCGCCTTCGACGTTGGTCCCAGCGGCATCGTCTACGCCGCGGATTCGCTGAAGAGCCCGTCGGAGCTGTTCCTGCTGCCAGCCAAGGGCCCGCCGGTGAAGGTCGCCAGCGTTTCCGGCGAGGCGCTGAAGGACGTCGCCTGGGGCGAGCCCGAGCAGTTCGACTTCAAGGGCTGGAACGACGAGACCGTCCATGGCTTCGTGCTGAAGCCCGCCAACTTCGATCCCGCCAAGAAGTATCCGGTCGCGTTCCTGATTCACGGCGGCCCGCAGGGCTCGTTCAGCAACAGCTGGTCATACCGCTGGAACCCGCAGGTCTACGCCAACGCCGGCTACGCCGTGGTGATGGTCGATTTCCACGGCTCGACCGGTTACGGCCAGGCCTTCACCGACGCGATCAGCCAGCACTGGGGCGACCGCCCGCTGGAAGACCTGCAGAAGGGCTGGGCCTTCGCCACCCAGAAATACGGCTTCCTGGACGCGGACCGCGCCTGCGCGCTGGGCGCCTCGTACGGCGGCTACATGATCAACTGGATCGCCGGGAACTGGAACCAGCCCTGGAAGTGCTTGGTCGACCATGACGGCGTCTTCGACACCCGCGCCATGGGCTTCGCCACCGAGGAGCTGTGGTTCACCGAATGGGAGAACGGCGGGACGCCCTGGCAGCCCGGGACGACCTACGAGACGTTCAATCCGGCCCTGCATGTCGACAAATGGGTCAAGCCGCAGCTGGTCGTCCAGGGCCAGCTCGACTACCGCATCCCCGTCGAGCAGGGCCTGGCGACCTTCACCGCCCTGCAGCGCAAGGGCGTGCCCAGCAAGCTGCTGTACTTCCCGAACGAGAACCACTGGGTGCTGAAGGCCCAGAACTCGGTGCAGTGGCACAAGGAAGTGCTGGACTGGCTGGACCAGTGGACGGGCAACACGCGGCCGGGGAAGTGATCGCAGACCCTCATCCCGGCGCGGGCCTGAACCCAACTAAAACCGTGTCATCCCGGCCGTAGCGCAGCGAAGAGCCGGGACCCAGGGGCGGTGCGCACAGCGCTTCGTCCCCCCCTGGGTCCCGGATAGCCTCTCCGAGGCTTCCGGGATGACACGTTTTTGAGCTTGGGCGGCGCGTCCTACAGGCGTCCCGTCGCCACCGCGAAGGTCAGGCGCGCCTTCTTTTCCAGCTCGCCCATCTCACGGCCCGATACATAGGCCCGCGCGAGCGCCGCCGGCGCCACGGCGGGGAACGCCGCCACGGGCAGACGCTTCACCTCGCTCCGCGCGGCCCTCAGTTGCGCCTCGACCCGCTGTTTCACGTCGGCCTGGGTCCAGCTTTCCGGCAGGCGAGAACGGCCCGCCTGCTTCAAGCGCCATAGCCCCGCTAGGCCCCAAGCCCGCGCCGCGCCCTTGACGGCGTGAGGATCGGCGCTCGCATCCAGCCGCCGCGCGGCCAGCACCGCCAAAGCCCCCGCCGTGCCATCGACATAGGCCAGCACAGCCGCCTCGTCCTTCAGCGGGCCTTCATCGAGGTCGGTGAAGCGCGCGTCGGCCAGGGCCGCCAGGGCGTTGGGATCGAAGCCCGACGCGGCCAGCGCCTCGACATTGGGATGCTTGCGCGGCGCCTTGCCGGCCGCGACCTCTTCCATCGCCTCGCGCCACCAGGTGATGCGGATCTCGCCCATCAGGGCGTTGGAGACGCCGCCGGCCACGCGGGCCAGCTCGTAGTTCAGGCCGTACAGCGCGATGACGTCGGCCCGCGCGGCCGGGTCGGCGATGAAGCGGGTCGTCAGCCAGCGGTCCGGATCGACGCGGCGGACGAGGTCGTCGAGGGTTTCGGTGTCGGCCATGAGCTCAAAAGAAAAGGGCCCGTCGAGATGACGGGCCCTCCCCTTACAGCGTGTCGCCGCCGGCGTCAGCCGAACAGCGTCTGGTTCATCGCCATGGTCGCCAGCATTGGAATGCTGAGCAGGGTGTTGGTGCGCGAGAACAGCATGGCGGTCTTGGCCGCCTTGGCCTTGGCGTCCGCGTCGGCCTCGACGATGCCCAGGGCGATCTTCTGGTTCGGCCAGATGAAGACCCAGACGTTGAAGAACATCACCGTCGCCAGCCACATGCCGGTGCCGATGAAGGTAAAGCCCATGTCGGCGCCGGGCGTGTAGCCGCCGGCCAGGCCCAGGCTGAAGGCTTCCAGCAGGTAGCCGCGGCTATAGGCCAGGATGACGCCCATGACCCAGGTCGCCAGGGCGGCCCAGCGGAACCAGAACAGCGCCTCGGGCGCGATATACTTGCTGACCGCCGGCTTCAGCTCGGCCGGGATCTGCGGCATCACGCGGATCTGCACGAAGTTGAAATAGTACAGCAGCCCGATCCACAGGATGCCGAACAGCACGTGCAGCCAGCGGAAGATGGCCTGGAAGTAGACCAGTCCATGCCCCTGCGGGCTGTGGCCGTAGCCAATGACGATCACCAGCGCCAGCACGAAGCTGACGATGATGGTGTTGCGGAAGTTGGAAAGCAGTCCAGACATCGGTTTCCCCCTAGGATCCCTTTTGCTTGAGCCGGACCATAGGGGTGTTTTCGGAGTCGGGCAAAGCCGGAGACCAAGGGTCTCCGAAGCTCACACCGCGATCAGCGCCGCGGCCATCCGCCGGCCTTCGCTGGCCAGCACGTTGTAGGTGCGAGCCGCGGCCTCGGTGCTCATGAACTCGAGGCCGATTCCCGCGGCCTTCAGGGCGTCGCGCACGGGACGCGGCGGCAGGGCGTTCGCCAGGCCGACACCCAGCAGCACGAACTCGACCGCCCCGCCGGCGGCGAAGACCTCGGCGAACGATTCCGGGGTCAGGTCCGCCAAGGCGGTCGCGGCCCAGTCGCGCGGCTGGTCGTCGAGGATCAGCAGCGAGCCGG
>JAYRLX010000011.1:7853-27558 GCA_041905125.1 Caulobacter sp.
CCCAGGCGTCGATGGACGGCGGCTGGCGCATCAGGGCCGCGAGGCCGCGCCGAGCTTGATCGGCGTGGCTTCCTCGTCGTTGCGCTTCACGCCCCAGACCAGGATCAGCGGCAGGGCGATGTAGATCGACGAATAGGTGCCGATGATGATGCCGAACACCATGGTGAAGACCAGCGGGAACAGCACCGGACCGCCGAACGCCATCGTGCCGCCCAGGGCCAGCAAGGCCGTGGTGCCGGTGATGATCGTCCGCGACAGACGCTCGTTCTCCGACAGGTCGATGATGTCGCGCAGCGGGGTCGTCTTGTACTTGCGCAGGTTCTCTTTCAGTCGGTCGAAGGTGATGACCTTCTCGTTCATCGAATAGCCGATGACCGTCAGCAGGGCCGCGATCTCGGTCATCGAGAATTCGATGTGGACGACCGACAGCAGGCCCAGGGTCAGGACGATGTCGTGGATCACGGCCACGACCGCGCCCGTCCCATAAGACAGGCCGAAGCGGAACCAGATGTAGCCCAGGGTCAGCAGCAGGGCGACGCCCAGGGCCTTGAAGCCCGACATCAGGAGCTCGCCCGAGACCTTGGCGCCCACTTCCGAGCGGCTGGTCACCTTCAGGTCGGGGAAGCGCTTGATCAGCTCGCGCTCAACATTGGCCGAGGCGGCGCTGGGCGCCTCGCCCTTGGCCGGCAGGAACTTGACCATGGCCGAGTTCGGCTGGCTGGCGAAGCCCTGGACCTGCGCGTCGTGCGCGCCGATCTGGTTCATGGCGCCGCGCAGCTCGGCCAGCGGCACCGGCCTCGACATGGCGATTTCCAAGGCGTTGCCGCCCTTGAAGTCGATGCCCAGGTTCAGGCCTTGCAGGAACAGCGAGGCGATCGCGCCGACGATCAGGATCGCCGAAAAGACCGCCGCGACGGGGGCCCAGCGCACGAAGCGGAAGTGGGTCGAACGCGGGATGTAGCGAATGAGGGGCCAACGCATGGTCGGATCTCCTATGCGATCGGCAGCTTCTTCGGCTTGGTGGCCTTGAACCACCAGCCGATGAGCACTTGGGTGATGAAGATGGCGGTGAACAGCGACGTGAACACGCCGATCACCAGGGTCCAGGCGAAGCCCTTCACCGGGCCCGAGCCGAAGCTGAACATGATCAGGCCCGAGATCAGGCTGGTGATGTTGGCGTCCAGGATCGAGGTCAGGGCCAGCTTGTAGCCGTGGTCGGCCGCGGCCATGGGCGTACGCCCGGCGTTGGCCTCGTCGCGCATGCGCTCGTAGATCAGAACGTTGGCGTCGACGGCGACGGCGAGGGTCAGGATCAGACCGGCGATGCCCGGGAAGGTCAGGGTCGCCTGGGTCATCGACATGATGCCGACAATCAGCAGGACGTTGACCACGAGGGCGATGGCCGCGAAGCCGCCGAACAGGCCGTAGGCCAGGATCACGAAGACGAACATCGACAGCGCGCCGATGGCCAGCGAGATCGAGCCGGCCTTGACGGCGTCGGCGCCGAGCTCGGCGGTCACGGTGCGCTGGTCCTCGACGTTCAGCGGCGCGGGCAGAGCGCCCGAACGCAGCAGCAGCGACAGTTCGTTCGCGCTCTGGACGGTGAAGTTGCCGGTGATGATGCCGCTGCCGCCGGTGATGGGGCCGTTGATCACGGGCGCCGACAGGATCTTGTCGTCCAGCACGATGGCGAAGCGCTTGCCGACATTGCGAGCCGTCAGGTCGCCAAACTTGCGGCCGCCGGAGGCGTTGAAGGTCAGCGCCACGACCGGATTGCCGCTCTGAGGATCGAACTGCTGCTGGGCGTTGGTCAGTTCCTCGCCCGAGACCAGGGCGCGCTTCTTGACCACGTAGTACGGCGCATACTGGTCGCCCGACAGGACTTCAGAGCCCGGCGGGATGCGGCCGGCCTGAACGTCTTCCGGCGTCACGGTCTCGTCGACCATCTGGAAGGTCAGCTTGGCGGTCTTGCCGATGATATCGCGCAGCTTGCCCGGATCGCTCTCGCCCGGGGCCTGGATCATGATCCGGTTTTCGCCCTGGCGGTTGATCGAGGGCTCCTTGGTGCCCAGGCTGTCGATCCGGCGGCGGATCGTTTCGATCGACTGGTCGACGGCCTTGACGGCGTCGGCCTTGATCGCTTCCGGCACGAAGCGGACTTCGATGCGGTTGTCGCCCTTGCCCGAGACCGACACGTCCTTGCCGCCGATCACGCCGGCCAGCGGCGCGCCGAGGTTCTTGCGGAGCAGGTTCAGAGCGTCGTTGTAGCGGGCCGCGTCGCCGATGCGGACGCTGACGATCTCGCCCTGCTGGTTCAGCTCGCCGAACGGGATCTGCTCACCGCGCAGCTGGGTGCGGACGTCTTCCGTCAGGTTCGACAGCCGCTCGCGGTGCAGCGCGTCGGTGTCGACCTCATACAGCAGATACGAGCCGCCTTGCAGGTCGAGGCCGAGGTTCAGCTTCTTGTGCGGCAGCCAAGCCGGGATGGCGTCCAACGTCTTCTGCGGAAGCACGTTGGGCAGGGAGAACAGAATCCCGAAGACCACCGACAAGGTGACGGCGATGATCTTCCAGCGGGAGAGGGTCAGCATGGATCAGAGACTTTTCAGGCGGCGCCGCTACGAACGCCTCGCGAAGGGTTTGGTGCGCCTATCAGTTCTTGGCGTCGTTGGCGGCGGCCGGTTCGCCCTTGGCGCGGACTTCCGTGATCATGCCCTTGATGACCTTCACGGTGACGCCCTGGGCGATTTCGACGCCCACTTCCTTGTCCTCAACGCGCACGATCTTGCCCAGAACGCCCGACGAGAGAACGACGGTGTCGCCGCGCTTCAGGTTGGCGAGCATGTTCTGATGCTCCTTGGCGCGCTTCTGCTGAGGCCGGATCAGCATGAAGTAGAACAGCACGACCATCAGAAGGATGGGGGCGAGCTGCAGGATCTGGGCGTTCAGGTTGTTCATGGAGACTCCAAAAATCCGATGAGGCGCGCCGCCTTACATAGGGTCGCGCCAAGTCGGCGGAAGCTATGCGTTCGCCTTCCCTTTTGCAATGCGAGCCCGCGAGGGTATGGAAACGGCCATGACCGACGCGCTCCCCACGCCATTTGGGCCCCTGCTCGCCCGCATCGCCGACGCCTTGGAGCGCCTGGCCCCGCCGCCGCCCGCCGCGCCGGATTTCACGGGCGCGCGGCTGTTTCGGCATGAGCCCGCGACGGGCGCCTTCGCCCCGGCCCCGGACTATCCGCTGTCGCTGGACCTCTTGGTCGGCATCGATCGCCAGAAGGCGCGGTTCGTCGAGAATCTGCGCCGCTTCGCCGTGGGCCTGCCCAGCAACCATGTGCTGCTGTGGGGCGTGCGCGGCACGGGCAAGAGCTCGGTGACCAAGGCCGCCTTCATGGCCCTGGCCGAGGCCTATCCCGATCTGAAGCTGGTCGAGGTCGACCGCGACGAGGTCGCCGCCCTGCCCCCGCTGTTTGACGTGCTGCGCGCCCGCGCCGAGCGCTTCGTGGTCCTGTGCGACGACCTCTCGTTCGAGGACGGCGCGACCGCGGCCAAGGCCCTGAAGTCGGCGCTGGAAGGCGGCGTCTCGGGACCGCCCGAGAACGTGCTGTTCGTGGCCACCTCGAACCGCCGCCACCTGATGCCGCGCGACCACGTCGAAAGCCAGGGCGCGATCGCCGCCGCCGAGAACGCGGAAGAAGAGATGAGCGTCTCCGACCGCTTCGGCCTGTGGATCGGCTTCCCGCCGATGGACCAGGACACCTATCTGGGCGCGATCCACGCCTATGCCGAGCGCTTTGGCCTGTCGGCGCCGGACCTCGACCGCCGCGCCCTGCAGTGGTCGACCCAGCGTGGCGGCCGCTCGGGCCGCGTGGCCTGGCAGTTCGTGCGCGATCTGGCGGGCGAACTGGGCGTCAAGCTGCCCGCCTAGGCGACTTCAAGGCCGCGCAGACGATTTCATAGGCCGCTGGAGACTTCAGGGTTTGCGCTGGCCGGGCCGGTGCGATCAGGTCACTGCGTCGGCGCCTGGCCGACTCTCGCAGGTGAAGCGCGCCGTGAAGTCCGCAGCCCTCGTCCTCAGCGCCCCCGTGGCGGCGTTCCTGTTGCACGGCCCAGCGCAGGCGGCTCCGACCGCTTCCCCTCCCCTCGTCGTCCCGTTCGACT
This sequence comes from Caulobacter sp., assembly GCA_041905125.1. GTDB lineage: Bacteria > Pseudomonadota > Alphaproteobacteria > Caulobacterales > Caulobacteraceae > Caulobacter. The sequence continues at coordinate 12,015 of JAYRLX010000011.1, forward strand.
TCTCGCGCGGCGCGATCGACCTGGAGGTCAAGGTCCACGGCCAGCCGCTGCGGATGATCCTCGACACGGGGGTCGATCCTTCGGTGATCGATCTTTCGCGAGCGCAGGCCCTGGGGCTGAAGATTGATCGCGGCGACGGCGGCGAGGCGACAGGCTTTGGCGACGGCAAGGGCGCTCAGGTGTTTCCGGGCGTCATCGACCAGCTGACGATCGACGGCAGACCCTTCGCGCCGTTCGACACCGTGGCGTCGGACATGACCGGCCTATCGGCGGGCTATGGTCGCCCACTCGACGGGGTGATCGGCTACAGCTTCCTGGCCGACAAGACGGTCTTGATCGACTATCCGGGCCAGACCGTCGCCATCCTTAGCCGCGCGGACCAGGCCAAGGCTCTGACGGCGACCTGCCGCCAGCGCTGGGCGACACCCCTCAAGACCGTCGACAGCTTCCCGATCATCCCTGGGTTCCGGTTTGGCGCCGCCCGTGCGCCAGTCAGCCTGGACACCGGCTCCAATGGCGCGGTCGGTCTGTTCAAGAGCGCCCTCGACCTGCCGGGCGTGAAGGCCAGCCTGACGGAAGCCGGCTCGGTCACCCGCACCGGGGCCCGCGGCGAGGCCAAGGCCAAGTCGTACGTCTTCAAGGGCCCGGTCGGCTTTGGCCCCTTCACCGCGACCGACACGCCGATGAGCGTCTACTCGGCGGCTGGCTCGACCAAGACCCGTGTCGCCAATGTCGGCAACAAGCTGATGACGCAGATGAAGCTGAAGGTGCTGTTCGACTATCGCGGCAAGCGGATGGTCTTCTACGGCGACTGCGGAAGCTAGGCCGCCAAAGAAAAGGCCCGCCTCTTTCGAAGCGGGCCTCTTAGCTTAGCGCGGCAGCAAAAGCCCCGGATCGACCGGCTTGGCCTTGTCCTTGACCGTCGGCGCGTAGCGCATCTCGAAGTGCAGCTGGGGCTCGTTGACCCCGCCCGTGGCGCCGACCGCGCCGATCTGCTCGCCCTGCCGGACCTGCTGGCGCATCTTCACGGTGGTGCTGGAGAGGTGAGCGTAGGCCGTGACCCAGCCGTCGGCGTGCTTGACCAGCACGAGGTTGCCGAAGGTCGGCACCTGGTTGCCGGCATAGGCGATCTCGCCGTCGGCGGCGGCCAGAACCGGCGTGCCCTGCGGCGCGCGGATGTTCAGGCCGTCGTTGCGCTGGCCGGTTCCCTTCACGCCAAAGTCGGAGATGACCTCGCCGCGCAGAGGCCAGTCGAACTTGCCCTTGCCCGAGGCGATGATCTCGGCCTCGGTCGGGGCGACGCTGCTTTCGATGATCGGGCGCGACGAGGCGGGCGGCGGGCTGACAGGCTGAGCGGCGACCGGCGCGCTGGGGCGCGGATAGCTGGGCGTGTACGGAATCGGAGCCGACGGCGTCCCCGAGCTCGACGGCGCCGCCGGCCGGGTCGGCGCGGGCGGCGGCGTGTCGACGCGCGCGTAGTCGCTGAGCGGTTCGACCGGCGAGGGCTTGGACACGGTCGTCGTGGTCTTCAGCGGGCCCTTGTCCTTGAAGCCGTCCGGAAGGCGGATCTTCTGGCCCTTCTTGAGCTTGGCGTTGGCGCGCAGGCCATTCTCGGCGGCCAGGGCCTTGGGGGTGACATTGAAGCGCTTGGCGATCTCGGCCAGCGTGTCGCCCGATTGGGCCACATAGGCCTTCTGCTCGGTGGCCGGGCCCTTGATCTTTTGGCCGAGACGGAGGGTCTGGCCCTTCTTGATCTTGTTGTCCTCGGCCAAGTCGCTGACGCTGACGTCGAACTTCTTGGCGATCGACGTCAGGGTGTCGCCCGATTTCACGGTGTGGACTTGGCGAGACCCGGCGACCTCGACCACCGCGCCGGTGACGCTGAGCGAGGTCGTGCTGACGGTGGTCGGCTCGGCGGCGGCCGGCTGACGCGAAGGTTTCGAAGAACCGCCGCGGGTCGGCGCCGGGGCCGGGGCGGCCTCTTCCTCGGCGACCTCGGCCTGCGACGCGGCGGTCCCCGGAACCACCGAGGTCGTCTTGGTCGGGCCCTTGTCCTTGTAGCCGTCGGGCAGCTTGAGCTTCTGGCCCTTCTTGATCGACGCGCCGCTGGAGAGATCGTTCTCCTCGGCCAGGGCCGCGGCGGTGACGTTGAAGCGCTTGGCGATCGCGAACATCGTGTCGCCGGTCTGGACGACATAGGCCTTCTGCTCACTGGACGGGCCAGTGATCTTCTGGCCCAGGCGCAGCTTCTGGCCCTTCTTGATGTCGTTGTCCTTGGCCAGGTCGTTGACGTTGACGCCGAACTTCTTGGCGATCGAGGTCAGGGTGTCGCCCGACTTCACCACGTGGACCTGGGCCTTGCCGTCGACATCGACGACAGGACCGGTCACCGACGTGGTCACGACAGTCTTGGGCGGGATGGCGCGCAGGGCGGCGTAGGCGGTCGGGCGGGGCGAGGCCGGCGGCGGGAGCTCGGACTGCGTCACCGGGGCCAGCGGCTGCGACTTCACGGGCGCGGGGGCCGGCGCGGCGGCCACCATCGGCGCGGTCGCCACGGCGTCGCTCTCGGCGCCGGACTCAGGCGCGGCGGCCTGAGGCGCGGCTTGAGGCGCCGAAGACGGCGGCTGGGTGATCGGGAAGTTCGGGGTCGGCATCCGCATCGCGGTTGTCGCCGGGGCCTGGCCCTCGCGCGTCGCGTATTGCGGGGCGGTCGCACAGGCGGAGAGCGTTCCAGCCGACAGGGCGATCACCGCCGCTTGCGTCCACAACTGCCTCATGACGTCTCCTTTCCCGTCGGGCCTTCACAAGGCGCCGCCAGGGTGAATCAAGTCTTAACACCAAGGCCGCCGGACAACCTCCGGCGCCCCAAACTCACTGGTCCTTGGCGACGCCGGCCAGCAGCGGCACGAACCGCACGTCGCAAAGGATTTCGACCCGGAAGCCCCCCTTGCCGTCGCCGGCGTAGCGACGAAGGCTCTGGACTGGCCCCTTCCCCACCGGCGCGACCAGCACGCCATTGGGCTTCAGCTGCGAAAGCAGCCGCTTAGGATCATCTTCGGCCGCAGCCGTGACCATAATGCGGTCGAATGGCGCCTGTTCGGCCCATCCTTCGCCGCCATCGCCGAACTTGGTGATGACGTTGGTCAGGCCAAGCTTCTGGAAGCGGCCCTCGGCCTCCTTCATCAGGGTCCGGTAGCGCTCGATCGTATAGACGAGGCGGGAGACCTTGCTGAGGATCGTGGTCTGGTAGCCCGAGCCGGTGCCGATCTCCAGCACGCGGGCGCGCGGCTCGACCGTCAGGGCCTGGGTCATCAGGCCGACGATGAACGGCTGGCTGATCGTCTGGCCGCAGGCGATCGGCAGGGCCGAGTCCTCCCACGAGCGATCCTTGAACAGGTCGGGCGTGAACAGGTCGCGCGGCGTGGTCTCGATGGCCTTCAGCACCTGGGGATCGGTGACCCCCTGGTCGCGCAAGGCCTGCATCAGGCGCGGCAGGTCGGCCTTGGCGTTTTCGGCGGCCTTGGTCGTCCGTCCGCTCATTCCGCCACCTTAAGCTTCGGCGGCGCGCCGCCCAGCACGCTCTTCAGCTTGTGGACGGTCTCGTGGTGCGTCAGGTCGATGTGCAGCGGCGTGACCGAGATGCGGCCGTCGTAGACGGCGCGCAGGTCGGTGCCCTCGGCCGGGCTCGAGGCCTTGGCCGTGAAACCCATCCAGTAGTAGTCGCGCCCGCGCGGATCGGTGCGCTTTTCCATGTGGCGCAGGTGACCGTCGCGGAAGCCCTGGCGGGTCACCTCGACCGTCGTGACCTGCTCGGGCGGCACGGCCGGGAAGTTGACGTTCATGATCACGTCAGACGGCCAGCCCACTTCCAGCAAGCGCTGGATGATCCCCGGACCGAAGGCCTCGGCCGTCTCCCAGTGGGCGACGATCTCGTCATGGAAATAGGTCATCGACTGCGACAGCGCGATCGACGGAATGCCCAGGGCCATGCCCTCGATCGCGCCGGCGACCGTGCCTGACAGGGTGACGTCCTCGGCCAGGTTCTGGCCGCGATTGACGCCCGACAGCACCAGGTCGGGTTTGCCGCCCTCGATCAGCTCTTGCACGCCCATCATCACGCAGTCGGTCGGGGTGCCCTCGACGGCGAAACGGCGCGGGTCGAGCCGGCGCACCCGCAGCGGGTCCGCCAGCGTCAGGGCCCGGCTGGCGCCCGACTGCTCATACTCGGGCGCGCAGATCCAGACGTCGTCGCTCAGCGCCCGCGCGATCGTCTCGAGCGCCGTCAGGCCCGGCGCGTGGATGCCGTCGTCGTTGGTGAGGAGGATCCTCACGCCGCGCCCCCGATGTGCGTGACGCCGCCCATATAAGGCTGCAGCGCGGCCGGGATGTGGATGCGACCGCCCTCGTCCTGATAGTTCTCCAGCACCGCCACCAGCGTGCGCCCCACGGCCAGGCCCGAGCCGTTCAGGGTGTGGACGAAGTGGCCGCCCTTCTCGCCGGTCTTGCGATAGCGCGCTTCCATGCGGCGAGCCTGGAAGTCGCCGCAGTTCGAGCACGAGCTGATCTCGCGGTACATGTCCTGCGACGGCAGCCAGACCTCGAGGTCGTAAGTCTTCCTGGCGCCAAAGCCCATGTCGCCGGCGCACAGCAGCATGGTGCGGAACGGCAGCTCCAGCTTCTTCAGCACCGTTTCGGCGCATTCGACCATGCGCTGGTGCTCGGCCTCGGACTGATCGGGCGTGGTGATCGAAACGAGCTCGACCTTGTAGAACTGGTGCTGGCGGATCATGCCGCGGGTGTCGCGCCCGGCCGAACCGGCCTCGGCGCGGAACGACGGCGTCAGGGCCGTCAGGCGCATCGGCAGCTCTTCCTCAGCGACCAACTGCTCGCGGACGATGTTTGTCAGCGAGACCTCGGCGGTGGGGATCAGCCAGCGATCGTCTTCAGTGTGGAAAAGGTCATCAGCGAACTTAGGAAGCTGGCCCGTCCCGTAGAGAGCATCGCTCTTCACCAGCAGCGGCGGGCTGACCTCGGTGTAGCCGTGCTCGACCGTCTGCAGGTCCAGCATGAACTGGCCGATCGCGCGCTCCAGGCGGGCGATCTCCTTCTTGAGCACGACGAAGCGCGCGCCGCTCATACGGGCGGCCGCCTCGAAGTCCATGCCGCCGAGGGCCGCGCCCAGGTCGACGTGGTCCTTGGGCTTGTTCAACGCGCCCGCCGGCAGCTGGGCCGCGTCGCCCCAGCGGCGCTGCTCGACATTACCGGCCTCGTCCTCGCCTTCCGGAACCTCGGGCGCGGGGATGTTGGGCAGGCTGGCCAGCAGATCCTTCAGCTTGCCGCCGACGAGGGCCTCTTCTTCGGCGGCCGTCGCCATGACGCCCTTCAGCGTCTCGACCTCGGCCATCAGGCGCTGGGCCTCGGCCTCGTCCTTCTTGGCCTTGGCCATGCCGATCAGCTTGGAGCTCTCGTTGCGCTTGGCCTGGGCCTCCTGCAGGGCCGTCTGGGCCGCGCGCAGCTGGGCGTCGAGCTTGACGGCCTCGGCGGCCGCGCCTGAACGCCCCTTGGCCGACCAGTGGCGGTCAAAGGTTTCGGGATTGTCGCGGATGGCCTTGATGTCGTGCATCGAACGCAAGCTCGGAAGAGGCGGTGGGAAACGCCCTCTCTAAGGCGCGTCGGCGGGGGCGCCAAGCGTCGCGACGCCCGCATGGCGTCAAGATGGGGCGCTCTCCAAAAGCGGGAGGCCGTCGAGGGGTGCGACCGCACGTCGCACCTAATTCCTACCTCTTAATAGGAATTAGCCCTCCTTCCACACCCGGACTTAATCGCGATCGCCGAAAAGCCGCGCCCAATTCAGTACGCGTTTTTGACCTTTACGGCCCTCCCCGGCCCTTCTCGATCATTCAGAGGATTTTGAACCATGAAGACCTTCGCCGCTTTCGCCGCTCTCGCCATCGCCGCCGCCGTCGCCGCTCCGGCCGGCGCCGCCACCAGCGAAATCCGCGTCTCGATCGCCAACAAGAACTCGGTCCAGATCGAAAACGACATCAAGGCCGCCGCCGCCACCGTCTGCGCCACGACCTCGCAAGCCTACGCCGATGACTGCGTTGAAGGCGCCGTGATGAGCGCTCACCGTCAACTGGCCTCGATCCTGCGCGCTCGCGAAGCCGGCAAGACCCAAGTCGCTCAAAGCGTCTCGGTCGTCCGCATCTCGCTGAAGGGCAAGAGCCTGGATCAAGTCCACGCCGAAATCCGCACCGCCGCCCAGACGGTGTGCAAGGCCCAGCCGAACTTCAGCGTCGTGACCTACCAAGCCTGCGTGACCGACACGGTCCGCGCGGCCAAGGCCCAGCTGCAAGCCCGCGTCGGCGCTTCGGCCTAAGACTTTTCGGCTCGTCCGAAACTAGAAGGGCTCCGCCAGCGGCGGAGCCCTTTTTCTTTTCGCTAGTCGGTCAGACCCGCTTCTTCGTCTTCCCGCTTGCGGCGCCGCTCGATCAGCCAGACGCACCAGATCGAGATCTCGTAGAGCAGGCACAGCGGCACGGCCAGGGTGATCTGGCTGATGGGGTCGGGCGGCGTCACGATGGCCGCCACGACGAAGACGGCGACGATCGCATAGCGGCGGCCGGCGCGCAGCATCTTCGAATCGACCAGGCCCGCCAGGCCGGCCAGCGACAGCACCACCGGCAGCTGGAAGCTCAGGCCAAAGGCCAGCAGCAGGGTGGTGACCAGGGTCAGATATTCCGACACCCGCGTCTGCAGCACGACCTTCACGCCGTCGCCGACGATCTGCTGGCTCAGCGAGAACCACAGCACGAACGGCAGCATCACGTAGTAGACCAGCGCCGCGCCCATCAGGAACAGCACCGGCGAGGCGATCAGGAACGGCAGGAACGCATTGCGCTCCTTCTTGTAGAGACCGGGCGCGACGAAGCGATAGAGCTGCCAGGCGATGATCGGGAAGGCCAGGATGATGCCCCCGAACGCCGACAGCTTGATGTTGGTGAAGAACTGCTCCAGCGGCGCGGTCGCCTGCAGGGTGATGCCGGCCATGGCGCTGGCCGGCACGGTCTTCAGGCCCACCAGGGCCAGCAGCAGGTCGAACGAGCCGTGATGGCCGCCGGCGTCCTGCACCGCCTTCAGGCCCTCGGCCACCGTGAACGGGCGGACCAGGAACAGGAAGATCGGCTTCACGAACGCGAAGCAGACGCCGAACGCCACGGCGATCGACGCCACGCAGATGATCAGCCGCATGCGCAGCTCGATCAGGTGATCCAGCAGAGGCGCGCGCGAGGCTTCGATCTCGTCCTCGTGGTCGTATCCGATAGCTTTGTCGTTCACGAGACGATGTCCGAAGCTTTGGAGCCGCCAGCCTTGGCCGAACGCTTACGCGGCGCGGCCTTCGGGGTCTCCACGGAGATGTCCTTCTTGGCCGCGCGCTTGCGCGGGGCCTTCGGGGTCTCGACAATCGTGGGCTCGGCGGCGGCCTTCTTGCGCGGGGCGCGCTTGGGCTTTTCGACGATTTCGGCGGCGGGCGGCGGCAGGATGGAATTGTCGGCGACCGGCGCCGGATCATGGACCTGCGCCCCGGCATAGGGGTGCATCTGCGTCGCGCCGCTGCTCAGGGAGGCGTCGATCTCGGCGAACACCTGATCGGCGCCCGCCTCGTTGACCGCTTCGGCGGCGGCCTGGACGGGGCTGGAATACTGGCCCGCGCGCATCGCCTGGACTTCGCGGCGCAGTTCGTCCAGCTCGGACTGGCGCGCCATCTCGTCGAAGCTGGCCCGGAACTCCGAGGCCATGCCGCGCATCCTGCCAACGAACTGCCCCAGCTTCCGCAGCAACGCGGGCAGGTCCTTGGGACCGACCACGATCAGGGCGACGGCGGCGATGACGAGAAGTTCTGTGCCGCCGATATCAGGAAGCATGGACGCGCCTTAGAACGGCGGGGCCCTGAAGACCCCCCGGGGAAGAATGGACCAAAACGCGCGGAGACCGTCCCCGCGCGCCTCAAACCTTACGACTTGCGAAGCTCTTCCGCTTCGGCCTCGGTGCGCGGCAGGGCGCCCTTGGCCTTGTTGTCGGCGACTTCGCTGCTGGTGTCGTCCTTCAGGCCATCCTTGAAGGCCTTAATGCCCTTGGCCGCGTCGCCCATGATGCCCGACAGCTTGCCGCGGCCGCCGAAGAGCAGCAGCACCACGACGGCGACGATGATCCAGTGGATAGGACCGAGACTTCCCATAACCTAGACTCCTTGCGACAGCGCCAGATAGCCGGTGCGCCGCGTCGTTACAACATGCCCTGGAATATAGGCGTTCGCGGGGCGACAGACCATCGTTCGCCCCGAAGGCGTCGTTTCGGACAAGGCTGGGCAGGTTCTGCTGGGCCAACTTCGCCGCCAAGTCGCCCGCGCGGCAAGGCCCCAGGCCGCAAGCCTTTGAAAAGCATAGCTTCGAAGCGATGGCGCATTTCTTGCCAAGATGTCGCACCCCTTGTGTTTGGGAGCGCGTCTCATGTCGATTTCGTCGGTCGGTCCTTCGTCGTCCTACGCCTATGCCGGCGTCAGCCAGTCCACGTCCTCGCCCATCGGCGAGCCCTCGGCGAAGGACGAGTTCCTGAAGTTCCAGTCCAAGTCGCCCGCCGAGAAGATGCGGGCGATGATCCTGGCCAAGCTCGGCGTCACCGAGGAGCAGGTCAAGGCGATGTCCGCGGAAGACCGCAAGAAGATCGAGGACAAGATCCAGGAGATGATCAAGCAGCAGGTCCAGAACGACATCGGCAAGAAGGGCCAGACGGGCCTGGTCGCCGACATTCTGGCCTAGCGCAGGCCTCAGCCGTCGGCCTTCTCGGGCTCACCCAGGAAGTCCTGGGCGAATTCCGGCGTCTCGCCGTCGTCCAGCTCCAGCGGATCCTCCTCGTCGCCCGGCGGACGAAGGCCCAGGGGATCAGGCACGGTGAAGCCCGGCGGCAGGTTCATCTCTAGCAGGCCCGCGGCCTTCATCTCGGCGATCCCCGGCAGGTCGGCCAACGAGGCCAGGCCGTAATGCTCCAGGAAGGCGTCCGTGGTGCCGAAGGTCACAGGGCGGCCGGGCGTGCGTCGCCGCCCGCGCATGCGGATCAGGCCCAGCTCCAGCAAGACATCCAGCGTGCCCCGGCTGGCCTGGACGCCGCGAACGGCTTCGATCTCGGCGCGGGTCACGGGCTGGTGGTAGGCGACGATGGCCAGGGTCTCCTGGGCCGCCTTCGACAGGCGGCGCGGCTCTTCGCGCTCCTCGGTCATCAGGAAGGCCAAGTCGTTGGCCGTCTGGTAACGCCAGCGCCCGGCCACCTCGACCAGTTCGATCCCCCTGCCCGCGTAGCGCGCGCGCAGGCTCGCGATCCCGGCGGCGATGTCCGCGCCTTCCGGCAGGCGCTTGGCCAGGTCGACGTCGCTCAACGGCTCCGCGGCCGCGAACAGCAAGGCCTCGATGCAGCGCTCGACGAACAGAGGGTCCAGTGAGGGGGTCATTCGGCGATTTGCAGCGGCTCGGCCCGCGTGCGCAAGTAGATGTCCTGGAAATGCTCCAGCTGGCGGGCTTCCAGCACGCCTTCCTTGACCAGCTCCAGCGAGGCCGAGAGCGTCGAGGCCAGGTACGAGGCGGGCGTCGGCCCATCTTCCTCTTCCAGCGCCTGATCGATCGGCGCGACGGAGGACAGGACCGTCCAGTCCTCCATCTTCGGCAGCAGGCTGCGCAGGCGGTCGCGGGCGTCCTCCAGCGGATAGGCGGTCGGCGGGCGCGGGGCGTAATGGCGGCTATGCTCGCGCTTGCGCTGCTCGATATAGGCGCTCATCAGGCCGTAGAGGTCGCCCTCCAGGCGCGTCGAGGAGACAATCTTCACCGCCTCGGGGTCGCCGCGCATGAAGACGTCCTGGCCCAGGATCGGCCGCTCCTTCAAGGCCTCGACGGCCTTGCGCATGACGTCCAGCTTGGCCAGCCGGAACGCCAGTTGCGCGGCCATCTCCTCGGCCGGCGGCTCCTCGGCCTTGGGCTGTTCGGGCTTGGGCAAAAGCAGGCGGGACTTGAGGTAGGCCAGCCAGGCGGCCATGACGAGGTAGTCGGCGGCCAGGGCGAAGCGCACGCGGCGGGCCTGCTGCACGAAGGCCAGATACTGCTCGGCGAGGCGCGTGATCGACAGCTGCAGCAGGTCGACCTTCTGGCTGCGGGCCAGCGCCAGCAGCACGTGCAGCGGGCCTTCGTAGCCGTCGATGTCGATGACGAGCGCGGCGCCGTCTTCGGCCGCCTCGTTGGCGGCCTCGAAGTCGAATGTGGGCTGGAAGCCCCCGCTCAAGCGTACTTTCCGTCAAACGCCGCGTCGAAGCGGGTTCGGGCCTCGGCGACATCCAGCGGCTCGGGGACCTTGACCAGGCGGTTCATCACCGCCTGGGCCCGACGGCGGGCCTCCTTGGACATCCGGCCGACGCCCGACATCACGGCCTTCATCTCGGCCATGTCGCCATTGCAGTGCAGGACGACGTCGCAGCCGGCCGACAGGCTGTCCTTGGCGCGCTGCTTGAAGTCGCCGGACAGCGCCTTCATCGACAGGTCGTCGCTCATCAGAAGTCCGTCGAAGCCCATGGATTCGCGGATGATTTTCTTGATCACCTTCTTCGAGGTAGTCGCGGGGTTCTTGCGGTCGATGGCCGTGTAGACGACGTGGGCCGTCATCGCCATCGGCATGTCGGACAGCACCCGGAACGGCGCGAAGTCGCGGGCGTCCAGCTCGGCCAGCTTGGCCTTGACGACCGGCAGCTCCAGGTGGCTGTCGGCCATGGCGCGGCCGTGGCCGGGGATGTGCTTGATAATCGGCAGGACGCCGCCGGCCAGGAGGCCCTCGGCGGCGGCGCGGCCCAGGGTCGCCACCTGCTCGGGCGTGTCGCCATAGGCGCGGTCGCCGATGATTTCGTGACCTTGGGGGTCCGGCACGTCCAGCACCGGCACGCAGTCGACATTGATGCCCAGGGAATGCAGGTCGTGGGCGATTAGGCGCGCGCCCAGACGGGTGACCTCACGCGCGACCAGCGGATCGTTGGCGACCAGCTCGCCATAGGCGCGGCCCGGCGGATAGGTCCGCCAGTGCGGCGGCTGCAGGCGAGCGACGCGGCCGCCCTCCTGGTCGATCAGGATCGGCGCATCGGGGCGACCGACCGTCTCGCGCAGGGCCGCCGTCAAGGCGCGCACCTGGTTGGGGTCGGCGATGTTGCGCTTGAACAGGATGAAGCCCCAGGGCTTCACGTCCTTGAAGAAGGCGGCCTCTTCAGCCGTCAGCGTGGTCCCGGCGCAGCCGAGAATGGCGGCGGAAGAGGCGCCCATCAGCAGGCTCATTTGACGAAGCAGGACTTGCCCGAGGCGGAGATCGCCTCGCAGAAGGCCTTGGCGGCTTCACGGGTCGGGAAGCCGGTGACCGAGGTGCGGTAGAGGGTCGTCCCGTTCTTGTCGACGGCCTCGACCTTCTTGCCCTTGCCGGCGGCGAGGCCGGGGGCCAGGCGCACGGCGTCGGTCCAGGCCTTGTCGGCCAGGGCGGGCGAGGACAGCGCGCCGATCTGCACCGAGGCGGGACCGGTGGCGGTCGCGACGGGCTTGGGCGCGGCGGCGGCCGGCGCCGGGGCGGCGGCGACCGGCTTCGGCGCGGGCGGCGTGGCGGCGGCCACCTGGACCGGCTTCGGCGCGGCCTCGGGGGCCACGGCGTCGGTCGCCAGGGACTCGATGGTCGGCGCGGCGGCGGGCTTAGCGGGCGGCAGGGCGGCGGTCTGCACTGGCGCGGTCGGCAGCGGAACGGCCGGACGCGGCTGCGGCGTCTCGGGCGGCGCGGCGAAGGTCGCCGACGGCTGCGCCTCGTCGCTGTGATAGATTTGCAGGCCGGCGGCCGGGTCCTGCGGCTGGCTGTTGGCCGGCGGCGGCGCCTTCATCTCCGCGACTTCGGTCCCGACGGCGGGCGGCGGCTCGTTCGGATTGCGGATGCCGCCGCGATAGACCAGCGCCACGCCGACGACCAGCGTGACCAGCACCACCGCGCTGATGATCAAAGTCATGGGCAGCGGGCGCGCGCCGCGCACGGGCTGACGCGCGTCGAACGACAGAGGCGCGTCGGTGGGCGGCGTATAGGCCCCGCGGTGCGGATCGGACATCTTAAGCTAAGCTCCAAAAACTCGGGGCGCGGATCGAAGGCCTCGAATCGGACGCGCCGGCCCTTAGGTTACCCCAAGCCCGCGCCGTCCCAGAAGCATTCGCGCCGCGTGAAGGCGGATAAGGCGCACGCGCCCAGCCGCTTCGCCCCGACGCTCGGGAAGCCTAGTTCCAGACGTCGAGATGAAACAGCTTGCGGTGCTCTTCTATCGCGAAACGGTCGGTCATGCCCGCGATGTAGTCGCACACCACGCGCGCCCTGCCCGCTTCGTCGCGGTTCTGCGACTTGGCGAACCAGTAGGTCGGAAGGACCTCCGGCTCCTTGAGGAATAGCGCGAACATTTCGCCCAGAATACGGCGGGCCTGGCTGCGCGTGCGATTGACGCGCCAGTGGCGATACATGCGCTCGTAGAGGAACGAGCGCAGGCGGGCCAGATCCTCGGCCATGTCCGGCGAGAAGGCGACCAGGGCGTGGTCCAGGGCCCGTACGTCGTCGGCCGACTGCACGCCGCTGGCGGCGGCGCGCTGCAGCGTCTCGCCCATCACGTCGTCGACCATCGCGCCGATCATGCGGCGCACGGCCTCAAGGTGGGTCAGGCGCGGATCAAGGTCGGGCCGCTCGCTCTTCACCGCGAACAGGATCGGGCCGATCAGCGGCACATCCATCAGCTCGTCCAGGGTGAACAGGCCGGCGGTCACACCGTCGTCGACGTCGTGGTTGTTGTAGGCGATGTCGTCGGCCAGGGCCGCGACCTGGGCCTCGGCAGAGGCCCAGCTGTCCAGGCCCAGCTCGTATTCGTTGTCGTACTTGGAGATCGCCTTCCAGGACGGCTTGCCCAGCTTATTCGTGACCGGGCCGTTGTGCTTGATGATCCCTTCCAGGGTCTCCCAGGTCAGGTTCAGGCCCAGGAAGTCCGGATAGCGGTGCTCCAGCTCGGTCACGACCCGGAACGTCTGGACGTTGTGGTCGAAGCCGCCGTAGTCGCGCATCTGGATCTCGAGCTCGTCCTCGCCGGCGTGGCCGAACGGCGGGTGGCCCAGGTCGTGGCCCAGGGCGATGGTTTCGGCCAGATCGCTATCGAGGCCGAGCGCCGTGGCCAGCGAGCGGGCCACCTGCGCCACTTCCAGGGAGTGGGTCAGGCGGGTGCGGAAATTGTCGCCCTCGTGCGCCACGAAGACCTGGGTCTTCTCCTTCAGGCGACGGAAGGCCGAGGTGTGGATGATGCGGTCGCGGTCGCGGGCGAACGGCGTCCGGGTGCGGCTCTCGTCTTCCTTGAAGCGACGGCCCTTCGACTTGAAGGGATCTTCGGCGTAGGGCGCGCGCGGGACGAAGTACGGGACCTGAGACATAAACCGCCTTTATCGCGTTGGTCGATTTGGCCCCTTCCGAAGAGGCCGCGACACCCTCATATAGGGCGAAGGTGACTTTTCCACAGCCATGACCCAGACAGACTTAACGCTTTCCGAAAACGCCGCTCGTCGGATCAAGGCCATCGGCGAGAGCGAGGGCCGGCCGCTGATGCTGCGCATCGCGGTGGACGGCGGCGGATGCTCGGGCTTCCAGTACCGCTTCGACCTGGTCGACTCCGTCGAGGAGGATGACCTGAAGATCGAGCGCGACGGCGCGGCGGCCCTGGTGGACGTGGTCTCCCTGGCCCTGCTGAAGGGCTCGGAGATCGACTTCGTCGACGAACTGGCCGGCGCGGAGTTCCGGGTCCGCAATCCCAACGCCAAGTCCAGCTGCGGCTGCGGCGTCAGCTTCTCGATCTAAGCTAAACGCGGCGCCTTGAGCCGCTTAGCCCGGGGCCCTAGCTTCCGGACTCACTTCGGAGTCCTCGATGCGCATCGCCACCTGGAACGTCAATTCGGTCAACGCCCGCCTGGAGCGCGTGCTGGGCTGGTTCGAGGCCGAGGCGCCGGAGGTCGCGGTGCTGCAGGAGATCAAGTGCGTCGACGAGAAGTTCCCGTCCGAGGCGTTCGAGCGCCTGGGCTACAACGTCGTCGTCCACGGCCAAAAGACCTATAACGGCGTCGCCCTGCTGTCGAAGCACCCGGTCGAAGACGTCCGCAAGGGCCTGCCCTTCCTGTCCGACGACGAGGTCGACGAGCAGGCCCGCTATGTCGAGGCGGTGATCGGCGAGCCGATCCCGTTCCGCGTCGCCGGCATCTACCTGCCCAACGGCAATCCGATCGGCACCGAGAAGTTCGACTACAAGCTCGCCTGGATGCGTCGCCTGCAGGCGCACGCCCAAGGCCTGCTGGCCTTCGAGGAGCCGCTGGTCATCGCCGGCGACTACAATGTGATCCCCGAGGCCCAGGACGTGGCCAATCCCGAGGCGTGGCTGGGCGACGCCCTCTTCCGCCCCGAGAGCCGCGCCGCCTTCCGCGCCCTGAAGAACCTGGGCCTGACCGACGCCTACATGCAGGCCGACGGCGCGCCGGGCGGCTACACCTTCTGGGACTATCAAGCCGGCGCCTGGCAGCGGAACCTGGGCATCCGCATCGACCACCTGCTGCTGTCCCCCCAGGCCGCCGACCGCCTGGAAAACGTGGTCATCCACCGCGACGAGCGCGACAAGGAAAAGCCTTCAGACCACGTCCCGGTCGTCGGCCATTTCCGGATCTGACGAGAGTTTCCGCCCCTCTGGGCGGGAATCGCAACCGCCGCTAGTCTGGCGCGCATGAGCGAACTCGCGCGTCTTTTGCTGTTCGTGGCCATCGCCGGCACGGCGGTGACGTTCCTGGGCAGCTTCGCCATCTGGTACGGCGATGAGGATCGGCGCATCCGCCGAGCCTTGCGCAATGTGCTCAAGAGCGAGCCGGAGGGCGTGATCGTCGCGCGCGGACGCGGCCGGGGCGCGGGCTTCTCCTTCTCCACCAATCTGTTGGCTGTCACCTGGGATCGCGGCGGCTGGTGCCTGGTCTATCGCCTAGACGAGCTGACCGGGGCCGAGCTGCTGGTCGACAATCATGTGATGGGGCGCGTGTTCCGAGGCGAAGGCCGCCGGGCCATCGACCACATGTCGCCCCAGGCCGACACGGTCACTCTGCGGCTGGTCTTCGACGACCCGCGCCATCCGGACTTCACGCTGGACCTCTGGGCGCCGGGCGACGAGCAGCGTCGCGAAAGCCGTTCGGCCGGCGAGCTGGTGCAGGAGGCCAACCGCTGGCTGGCCCGCTGCGAAGCGATCGTCCGCCGTCCGCTGCCGCCGCGTCCGGACAAGGTCGCGCCGGCGGCTGTCACGGCCGCGCCGCCGCCCCCGCCTGCCCAGCAGGCCGCGCCGCCCAGGCCCGTCGCCCCGACGCCCGAGCCGTTCGACGACGCCCCGTACGAGGACCCGTACGAAGACGATGGGGCGATGTTCGATCCGCCGGAGCCCACG
>JAYRLX010000331.1:0-4528 GCA_041905125.1 Caulobacter sp.
TCTTCGGGTCCTTCAGGCCGATCACGCCGTTCTTGGCCAGCAGGATCAGGGCCCGGCCCTCGGTGCTGGCGTCGTTCGGAATGGCGATCGTGGCGCCGGTCGGAACCTCGGCGATCGACTTCCACTTGGCCGAATAGGTCCCGATCGGCTCGACATGGACGCCCTGGATCGGGATCAGGTTCGTGCCCTTGTCGCGATTGAAGGTCTCCAGGTACGGCAGGGTCTCGAAGTAGCTGACGTCGATCCGCTTCTCGGCCACCTGGACGTTGGGCTGGACGTAGTCGTTGAAGACCTTGATCTCGAGATTCAGCCCCTCGGCCGCCAGCTTCGGCTTGATGAACTCCAGCACCTCGGCGTGCGGAATAGCCGTCGCGGCGATGGTCAGGGTGTTGGGATCGCTAGCCTTGGGCGTCTTGGGACCGCAAGCCGCCAAAGAGACCGCGGAGAGGGTCATGGCGGCGAGACCGAGGACGAGAACAGCGCGGCGGGCGGCCATGAACGGCTCCATAAGGCGATCGGACGGGTAGGCTTTTGCCCTGATACGCGGGCGCGAGGAAATCAGATTTCCTGGGGAGCCTGCTAGCCCGTGATTACTCGACGTCGTTCGCCGGCTCCGGCGCGCCGTGAATGATCCAGCTGGCCACGAAGTCGGGCGTCTCGCCGCCCAGGCTGATGACGCCGGGCTCGGCCGCCTTGATCGCCGAGGTCTGTGGCGGCAGCGTGTAGGTGTCGCCGTCGTGCTCGCCCAGCAGGTCGAGGGTGATCCCCTCCCCTTCGTCGGCGTCGATGACCACGCCGAAGAACTGCTGGCGCTCGACCACCTCGCCGTTGTCATCGAGGAAGGTCAGGTTCATCAGCAGGGTGTTGCCGATCAGGGCCTCGGCGAAGGCGGGGTCCCAGTGGACTTCGGTATGCTCGTCGGTCATCGCCCGCTCCTACTTGTGCGACACGCGGCGCACCACCGCGTCGCCGATCATCTGCAGCACTTGCACCAGCACCAGCATCAGCACCACGGTCACGATCATCACATCGGTCTGGAAGCGCTGATAGCCGAAGCGCACGGCCAGGTCGCCCAGGCCGCCCGCGCCGACGACGCCGGCCATGGCGGTGTAGCCGACCAGCGCGATGGCGGTCACGGTCGCCGCCGCGATCAGGCCCGGCAGGGCCTCGGGCAGCAGCGCGCCCAGCACCACCTGACGCCGCTTGGCGCCCATGGCGAAGCTGGCCTCGACCACGCCCTTGTCGACCTCGCGCAGGGCCGTCTCGACCAGGCGGGCGAAGAACGGCGCCGCGCCGGCGACCAGCGGCGGGATCGCGCCGGCGACGCCCAGCGAGGTGCCGACCAGGGCCACGGTCAGCGGGATCATCACGATCAGCAGGATCACGAACGGCACCGAGCGCAGGATGTTGACCAGCAGCGACAGCGCGCCATTGGCCAGACGGTTCTCCAGCATCTGGCCCTTGCCGGTCAGGAACAGGATGACGCCCAGCGGTAGGCCGAGCGCGATGGTCAGCGCCATCGAACCGCCCAGCATGGCCAGGGTGTCCAGCGTCGCCTGGCCGATCTCCGCCCAGTCCACGTTCGAGAAGTCGAAGGTTCCGGCGCTCATCGGGCGGCCTCCCCGGTCAGGTCGTCGACGCGGACGCCGGCGGCCTCGAAAGTCTTGATCGCCGCGGCGACGTCGCCGCCGGTCAGGGCCAGGGTCAGCTGGCCGTACGGCGTCTCGCGCAGGCGATGGATGCGGCCGCCCAGGATCGAATAGTCGACGCCGGTGGCGCGGGCGACCTCGCCCAGCACCGGCTTGTAGGTCGCCTCGCCCTTGAAGGTCAGGCGCACCAGGCGGCCGCCGACGCCCGGCGCGGCCGTCACCTCGCCGTCGGCCTCGCGCACGAAGCGGCGGGCGGTGTCGCTGGCCGGATGCAGGAAGACGTCCTCGACGGCGCCCTCTTCCACGACGCGGCCGGCTTCGAGCACGGCCACGCGATCGCAGACGCGGCGGACGACGTCCATCTCGTGGGTGATCAGCACGATGGTCAGGCCCAGCTCCCGGTTCAGGCCCGAGATCAGGTCCAGGATCTGCTCGGTGGTCTCGGGATCGAGGGCGCTGGTCGCCTCGTCGCACAGCAGCACCTTGGGTCCGGTGGCCAAGGCGCGCGCGATGCCCACGCGCTGCTTCTGGCCGCCCGACAGCTGGGCCGGATACTTGTCGGCGTGGGCGGTGAGGCCGACGCGCTCCAGCAGCTCGGCCGTGCGCGCCTTGACCTCGGCGGCGGGACGGCCGGCCAGCTTCAGCGGGAAGGCGACGTTCTGGGCGACGGTCTTGCCCGACAGCAGGTTGAAGTGCTGGAAGATCATGCCGACACGGCGGCGCAGGGCGCGCAAGCCCTCGACGCCCAGGGCCGCGACGTCGTCGCCGTCGACGATCACCCGGCCGCCGGTCGGCGTCTCCAGGCCATTGATCAGCCGGATCAGGGTCGACTTGCCCGCGCCCGAGGCGCCGATCACGCCGAACACCTCGCCGGCGGCGACGGACAGGGTCACACCGCTGAGCGCGGCGTGCCCGCCCTGGGCATAGGTTTTCGAGACGTCCTGGAAGGTGATCACGCGGCCAAGTCCAACAGGTTTCGGGCGGCCTGGAGCCGCAAGCCGCCCGATTTAGGCGTTTGGCCGGCAAAGGTGAAGGAAAACCGCCGTCGTCAGCCCGCGCAGCGCGTGTCGGCCGCGATCACCTGTCCGATTCCGTCCAGCAGCGCCGCGATCGTGACCGGCTTGGCGACATGCAGATCCGCCCCGGCGCTCAGGGCGTCCTGCCGGTGGCCGGCCATGGCGTTGGCGCTGAGCATGATGATCGGCGTGCGTCGTCCGCCCGCCTCCTGCGCCCGGATCGCGCGGGTGGCCGCCAAGCCGTCCATGACCGGCATCTGCATGTCCATCAGCACCACGTCGTAGCGCCGGGCGGCCACGGCCTCGACCGCCTGGGCGCCGTTCTCCACCACCGTGACGGCCGCCCCGCAGGGCTCGAGCATCAACTGCACGACGCGCTGATTGATCGGATGATCCTCGGCCAGCAGGACCCTCAGGCCCTCGGCCTGCACGCACGGCAGCAGCGGGTCGGCCTCGGCGCCAGGGCCGGCCTCCGTCCGAGGCGCCGGCAGGACCACCCGGAACAGGCTGCCCGCGCCCGGATTGGACCGCGCGGTGATCTCGCCGCCCATCATCTCGACCAGGGTCTTGCTGATCGAAAGGCCCAGTCCCGACCCGCCGAACCGGCGCGTGATCGTGCTGTCGGCCTGGCTGAAGCGCTGAAAGATCATCTCGACCTTCGCCGCGTCGAAGCCCACGCCGGTGTCCTCGACCTCGACGCACAGACGCGAGGCCTGGCCGTCGCCCGGGTCCTCGACATCGACGCGCACCGTGACCTCGCCGCGATCGGTGAATTTGACGGCGTTGGACAGCAGGTTGCTCAGCACCTGACCGATCCGCACGCTGTCGCCCAGGAAGCCGCCGCGCGCCGCGGCGCCGCGCTCCACCCGGAACCCGATCCCCTTCTCCTTGGCCCGGAGGCGGGTGACGTCGAGCAGGCCGTCCAGGACCGCGCCCAGATCGAAGGCCTCTGTCTGGATCGTCATCTGCCCGGCCTCGATCTTCGAGACGTCCAGGATGTCCGAGACCAGCCGCTCCAGGGTTTCGCCGGATCGCCGGATCAGTTCGAGCATCTCGGCCTGCTTCGGCGTGAGATCGGTCTCGCCAAGCGCCGCGGCGACGCCCAGGACGCCGTTCAGAGGGGTGCGGATCTCGTGGCTCATATTGGCCAGAAAGTCGTTCTTGGCCTTGTTGGCCGCTTCGGCGGCGTGACGAGCCTCGGCCATCTCGGCTTCGATCCGCAGACGCTCGGTGACGTCCCGCGCCACGCCGAACACCAGGTCGCCGCGGCGGCGCGCCCGCCATTCCAGCTGGCAATAGGAGCCGTCCGCGCGCCGATAGCGATTGACGAGACCGTTGACGTCGCCTTCGCTCTCGGCGCGGTTCATGTTGCGGCGCGTGATCGCGATATCGTCGGGGTGCAGCAGCGACAGCAGCGGCGTCCCCTGCAACGTCTCGGGGGGATAGCCCAGCACGGTCTCCCAGGCGCGATTGACCTGGACGAAGCGGCCCTCCATGTCGCGAATGCACATCAGGTCCGCCGAGACGTCGAAGAAGCTCGACAGGTTCTGCGCCGTCTCGAGAGCCTGTTGGGCCGAAAGCCGCGCCCGCGCCTCGCTGGCCGCCAGCTCCTCCTCGGCGCGGCGCCGGTCGATGGCGATCGCCGCCAGCTGCGCGGCCTCCTCGATGAAGGCGATGTCCTCCTTGTTCGGCTTGCTGACCTGGCGATGGTAGATCGCGAAGGTGCCCACCACCGTCCCGTCCATCGCCCGGATTGGCTCGGACCAGCAGGCCGCCAGGCCCGCCTCCGCCGCGAGGTCTTTAAAGTCCGCCCAGAGCGGGCTCGACTGGATGTCGTCGACGGTCACCCGGCGCCCCAGATAG
>JAYRLX010000332.1:0-4527 GCA_041905125.1 Caulobacter sp.
GCTTGGCATTCTCTCGCGACTGGTACTCGTCGAAGAGGTTCATCATCTGCCGGACCATCACCCCCATCGGATCGTCACCGACCTCCTGGGTGATCGACACGATGCGCACGCCGTTCTTGGCCAGCTTGCGGGCGTAGAACTCGAACTGAAACTGGTCGCGGAAGAAGCGCGAGAACGAGTGGACGAGAATGACATTGAATGGGGGCGGCTTGGCGCTCGCCGCATCGATCATTTGCTGAAACGCTGGGCGCCGGTCGTCGGTCGCGGTGTTGCCTGGCTCGACGAACTCCTCGGCCACGGGCCACCCTTTGCCTTCGCTATAGGCGCGCAGTTGCCGGCCCTGGTCGGGAATGGACAGGTCGCTCTCAGCCTGCCGGCCGGTGGACACACGAAGATAAAGCGCCGCGCTGGGAATGGCGGGTGGGGGAGGGGTTCTACGCTTGGCCATCTCTGTCTTTCCTTCGGATCAGGGCAGAGGACCGAGCAATTCGGCCAAGACCTTCTCCAGATAGGTCTCGGTGACCTGCATTTCGCGGATCCCGATCGGGATCTGCGCTGACATGTCGTCCGTGACAGAGATGGAGACACGCGAGACCCGCGTCCTTGGTAGTGGGGTCGGAATTATATTTAGGTAGTCGAGGAGGTCGGGCGGCTCGGTCCGGGGGATGGGCTTCCTGGGCATGGGGCGAGGGTCACGCCCATGCCGATCATACGCAAAGGCGATCTGAGCCTGGGCGTACTGTGGCGTAGAAAGACAGGTGATCGGCGGGGCGCGGGTGGCTGACCAAGGCCGTGCGCGTACGGGTCTTCGCCGTGTTCGACCTTTTCATTCGACGAGGTGCGGCCGGCTGGAAGGCCTAAACCCAGTTCTAGTCTAGGCGCGGACCGTCCTGAAGGTCACCGAATAGCGCAAGGCCTCCAGGGGCGGGATGCTGTGCTGCCAGTCGCTGCGGGCTGGGCCGCTCATCAGATAGGCCGATCGCGGCGCGGCGAGGATCGAGGCACGGTCCCAGGACGCGCCCGCCTTACGGCGCAGGCGGAACGTGCAGGGCGAAAGCAGCGACACCCCGGCAATGGCCTCAGCTGGCGGGCGGTCGCGATGCCAGCCGATGCCCGCGCCCGGCGCGTACTCGGTCACCAGCGCGTGAGCGAAGCGTTCGCGGGCCAGGCCGCTAAAGGCGGCCACCCTGCTCAGGAGGGGCTGGAGGAAACCAGGGACGCCTTCGCCGGTCTCCACCATCGCGCCGTCCGCGCCACGCCGCCAACCGAATGCGGCCACCCGGCGAAGCCCCAGATAGCCCAGGTGCTCATAGGGCTTGAACGGAAGATCGGCGAACTGGGCGACGAGCGCCTGTTCCTCGGCCGGACTGATGAGTTCTGCCTGATAGGCGAAGCCTCGCGGCAGGGGGGGCTTGGGCGCCAGCGGCAGGTCGAACAGACTGGGCTGAAGGTCCACGGGTCAGTCCAGCGCCATTGGGTCATAGCCGTAATCAGCCGGATCCAGGCCCGCGCCGCGGAGCGCCGCTTCGGTGCGGCGTCGCCGGCCCTGAACGTTACCCGGCTCCATGACGCCCGACATGGTCATGATCGGCGGACGTCCTGGGCAGCGCGGGCAGGGCAGGCGCTGTTGAAGTTCGGCCATGGTGCAGGCCAGATAGCGCCGGCCCCGGCCCAGCATGGTCGCCCCGTCCCAGATCGCGCTCGACCCGCAAAATTGGCAGCGAAAGTGGATCTGCCAGCCCCGCTCCAGCGCATCGATCAGGCGACGGCGCGCGAAGTCAGGGTCTAGCTGCGCGGCCTTGCGGCGATCGGCGTGGCTGGGTTCAGGCATGGCGGGGTCCGGAGCCGCCGAGCCCGCCGCTGACGCCGACCGTGTAGAAGCTGCGCTGCTTGGTGAAGAACTCGGCGGCCACGTCCATGGCCGCGATGATCACGAACATCATGTGATAGTCGGGGCCCGAGGGGCGCAGGTTGCGCAGCTGTTCCACGCAGGCCTGGCGGGCCGGCCGCAGGGCCTCGAAGAACGCGACCGGATTGCTCAGGCCCGAACGGCTGTGTCGCTGGGTCATCGTCGTCTCAGTCATAAAGCGCCGCCGCCGAGCGCACCTTCAGGCCGCTCGTGCCCGGATCGCCAGGCCAGACTTCGAAATAGGCCTGACGGCCGCCGCACGGGCAGCGCAGGCGACCGGAGAAGTCCTGCAATGGCTGGAAGCCCAGGCCCCCGTCCAACCACGGGCGCGCGTCGAACTCGGCGCGCTCGCCGCAGGGGCAGAGGGTCTCGATATGCTGTCCTGGTCGGATCGCCTCGGCCAAGGTGAAGCCCTGGGCGCCGTCGGGCACGAAGAGCGGGCGCACGGCCGCGTGCGTCGGCGCGCGCGGACCGGCGCTTGGGATCGTCATGGGGATGCTCCAGATGTTCCCATATTGTTCTCATTTTGCGTGGCCGGGAGTCAAGCGCGGTTTCACGGCGGCGATGAGCTCCGCCGAGTGCTTTCACACCTGGCTTCGGCGGATGCGGAGAGAGGCCGGCGGTCACGCACGGTCCCGAGCGGCCCTAATGCGGAGTTCGGACCAGCATGGCCACGGCCGTGGCGCCGCCGGCGATGATCGCCAACACCACGAGGCCGGCCCAGCCGGCAGGGGTCAGCAGTCGAGTTGTCGGGCGCAGGCGAGGGGGCATGGGATGTACCTAGGGCAGGGGCGAGCGGCGCGCTAGAGGATCAGGGCCGGTTGCTCGGCGCTCGGCCGCGCGCCCAATTCGAAGTTGGAGACGCCGACGCCCAAGAGACGGATGCCCTTGGGCGCGGGCAGCACCGAGGTGACTAGGTCCTTGCCCAGGCGTCGCAGATGCTCGCGATCGGTGACCGGGCTGCCGACCGAGCGGCTTCGCGTGGCCTGCTGGAAGTCGGCGTATTTGATCTTCACCGTCACCGTGCGCCCGAACGCCCGGGTCTTCTCGCACCAACCCCAGACCTTGTCGGCCAGGGCCTCGACCTGCGCCTGGATGATAACCGGGTCAGTCAGGTCGGTTTCGAATGTTGTCTCGGAGCCGGAGGATTTGCGGGTGCGGTCGGGATTGACCGCCCGGTGATCCTCGCCGCGTGCGATGGCGTAGTACCAAGGACCCGACTTGCCGAAATGCTCCTGCAGGAAGGCCAGAGACTGGCGGTGAAGGTCCTCGCCGGTATGGACGCCCAGACGCTTCATCTTGGCTTCGGTGACTTGGCCAACGCCATAGAACCGGCCGATCGGCAGGGCCTGAACGAAGGCCTCGCCCTTGCCCGGCGCGACCACGAATTGACCGTTGGGCTTTCGCTGGTCCGAGGCGAGCTTGGCCAGGAACTTGTTGTAGGAGACGCCGGCCGAGGCCGTCAGGCCAGTTTCGGCGAAGATCCGGGCCCGGATCTCCCTGGCCGTGTCGGTGGCGTTCAGCAGGCCCCTGATGTTGGCCGTCACGTCCAGATAGGCCTCGTCTAGGGACAGGGGCTCGATCAGGTCGGTGTAGTCGGCGAAGATCGCATGGATCTGGTTTGAGACGGCCTTGTAGACCTCGAAGCGAGGCGGGGTGAACACCAGCTGCGGGCACAGACGCAAGGCGGTGGTCGAGGGCATGGCCGAGCGCACCCCGTACTGGCGGGCCTCATAGCTTGCGGCGGCGACAACGCCGCGCCGCGCGCCATGGCCGACGGCCAGCGGGATGCCTTGGAAAGCCGGGTTGTCGCGCTGCTCCACCGACGCGAAGAAGGCGTCCATATCGATATGAATGATTTTGCGCGGGCCTGAGTCCATGTCCCCGGAAACTAGCATCATGTGAACAGAACGGGAACTTTATCCTTGCGCATCGGAGCGGCAGCGATGAATACCGCGCTGCGCGGCGTTGGGCCGCCAGGCGGCCGAACGCTTTGGCGGTCATTGTCTAGGCACGTTGGAGGCGTTGGTCGTGTCGCGGATCGAGGCTGAGTTTCTAAACCTTGCGCTGGAGATCGGCTTGGCCGACGCCATCGGCGAAGCGATCCGCAGCATCGATCGGGCCATCGCCGAGTTTCCAGCCGGTCGCGAAACCCGCTACCTTGAGCGCCTCAAGGACCAGCGCTTGGCGCTGCGCGCGCCCAGCCTACGCACCAGCGCGGCCCTGGTCGTGGCCATGTGCGAGCGCGACCGCGACCTTACACCGAGAATCCGCCGGGCTTTCGCCAACCTGGTCGAGCGTCACCCGGACCTGGCCTGGTTCTACGCCCAATTGCCCGAACACCCGGCCGTGGCGAGGCAGCGGGCGGGATAGGCCAGGGCGAGTCTGGCCAAGCCTCTGGTGAGTGGCCGCAGGCTCGGCTAGACCGCGTTCCTCGACGTCTTTTGATGGCTCAGCGTTGGAAATCTCCGTGTTCAAGACCACTCCCGGCGAGGCTCTGACGAGCGCTCGCCGCCTGCTCCGTGGCTATGCCAGCGCGCCCGAGCCCCGCCGCCAAGTCCAGCAGATCTATAGCGCCCTGGTCCATGCCGAAGGCTGGAACCCGGTCCAGGAAGCGC
>JAYRLX010000333.1:0-4520 GCA_041905125.1 Caulobacter sp.
AGGCCAGGAAGGTGCCCGAATAGGGGATCACGCCGCCGTGCAGCGACATGCCGTTCATGGCCGCGGCCATGCCGAACTCGCGGACGCCGTAGTGGACGTAGCGGCCCTTGTAGTCAGGCGTGTCGAACGCGCCCATGCCCTTGACCAGGGTGTTGTTCGAACCGGTCAGGTCGGCCGAGCCGCCGATCATCTCGGGGATGACCGGGACCAGGTGATCCAGGGCCGAGCCCGAGTGCACGCGCGTGGCGTTGACCGGCTTGGTCTCCAGGGCCTTGGCGATGTGAGCGTCCAGCGCCTCGAAGGCGTTGGCCGGCAGCTCGCCCGCCATGGCGCGCTTGAACTCGCTGGCCTGGATCGAGGCGGCCAGCTTGCCTTCCCAGGCCTTGCGGACCTTGGCGCCGCGACGGCCGACGCTCTTCCACGCCTTGGCGATGTCGTCGGGCACGGTGAACGGCGCGGCGTCCCAGCCCATCGCCTCGCGGGCGGCTTTGATCTGGTCGTCGAACAGGGTGTAGCCGTGGCTGTGAGGGTCGCCTTCCTTGGGACCCGCGCCCTTCGAGATCAGCGTCTTGCACGCGATCATGGTCGGGCGGTCCTGCTTGGTGGCCCAACGCAGGGCGGCGGCGATCTTGCCGTGGTCGTGGCCGTCGACGACCTTCACCGCCCAGCCGGCGGCCTTGAAGCGGGCGACCTGATCGCCGGTCTCCGAGATCGTGGCCTCGCCGTCGATGGTGGTGTTGTTGTCGTCGAACAGCACCGTCAGCTTCTTCAGGCGCAGGCGGCCGGCGATGCTGATCGCTTCGTGGCTGACGCCTTCCATCAGGCAGCCGTCGCCAGCGATCACCCAGGTGCGGTGGTCGACGAGATCATGGCCGAAGCGGCCGGCCAGATGGGCTTCGGCCATCGCCATGCCGACGGCGGTCGCCAGGCCCTGGCCCAGCGGACCGGTCGTGGTCTCGACGCCGGGCGTGTGGTGGACTTCCGGGTGACCGGGGGTCAGCGAACCCCACTGACGGAAGTTCTCGATCTCCTTCATCGTCACGGCCTTGAAGCCGGTCAGATGAAGCAGCGAATAGAGCAGCATCGAGCCGTGACCGGCCGACAGGACGAAGCGGTCGCGGTCGGCCCAGTTGGGCTGGGACGCGTCGAACTTCAGGAACTTGCTCCAAAGCACCGTCGCCACGTCGGCCATGCCCATCGGCATGCCTTGGTGTCCGGACTTGGCCTTGTGCACGGCGTCCATGGAAAGGACGCGGATCGCGTCGGCCATCTTGATGGGCGAAACGGGCATGGAAGTTCCGTCTTTATCGTTGTTTTGCGGGGCTGCGCGACCGGCGCAGTCGCATGGGAACCCGGAGGGGTCAACCCGCGACAGGGGCATTATACGGGAGCCGAACGCCCGTCGTGGGCGCTATGCAACATGCTCCGCAGGCGTTATAGCTGGAGCGCGCCTTATGCTCACTTTCAGCATAAGGTGGATGTCAGAAGGGAAAGGCCGGTCGCTTGGGTAGTCCGTCGTTCTTCTCGCCCTATCGCCACGGCTTCGTCCGGGTGGCGACCGCCGTGCCGAAGGTGAAGCTGGCCGACCCCGCCGCCAACGCTCAGAGCGTCCTGGCCTTGGCGCGCGAGGCGCATGACGCCGGCGTCGCGGTCATCGTGTTTCCAGAGCTGGGCCTGACCGGCTACACGATCGACGACCTGCTGCAGCAGGAGGTCCTGCTGGACGCCGTCGAGGCGGCGATCGCGACCCTGGCGCAGGAAAGCCGCAAGCTCTCGCCGATGATCGTCGTTGGCGCGCCCCTACGAGATGCGGGACGCCTCTACAACACGGGCGTCGCCATCCAGGGCGGCAATGTGCTGGGCGTCGTTCCCAAGAGCTTCCTGCCCAACTACCGCGAGTTCTATGAGCGCCGCTGGTTCACGCCGGGCGCGGGAGTCGCGGGCAAGACCTTGAATCTCGCGGGCCAGGCCGTTCCGTTCGGGACCGACCTCCTGTTCCGCGCCAGCGGTCCTACGCCCTTCACCGTCGGCGTCGAGATCTGCGAGGATGTCTGGACGCCCAACCCGCCTAGTACGGCTCAGGCCCTGGCGGGGGCGGAGATCCTGCTGAACCTGTCGGCCAGCAACATCACCATCGGCAAGTCAGAAACCCGCCGCCTGCTGTGCGCCAGCCAATCGGAGCGAGCGATCGCGGCCTATGTCTATTCCGCCGCCGGGGCGGGGGAGAGCTCCACCGACCTGGCCTGGGACGGCCACGTCGACATCCACGAAATGGGCCATCTGCTGGCCGAGACCGCACGGTTCTCGACTGGCCCCGCCTGGACCTTCGCCGACGTCGATGTCGAGCGGATCCGGCAGGAGCGGATGCGGGTCGGCAGCTTCGGCGACACCATGACCCTGGCCCCGCCCAAGGTTCCGTTCCGGGTGGTCCCGTTCGACTTCCAGCCCCCGGCCGGGGACCTGGCTCTGGCGCGCGGGATCGAGCGCTTTCCGTTCACGCCTTCGGATCCCGCCAAGCTGCGCGAGAACTGCTACGAGGCCTACAATATCCAGGTCCAGGGGCTGGCGCGCCGGGTCGAGGCGACCGGTTCCAAGAGCCTGGTGATCGGCATCTCGGGCGGTCTCGACTCCACCCACGCCCTGATTGTCGCGGCCAAGGCCATGGACCAATTGGGCCGTCCGCGCTCTGACATCCGGGCCTATACCCTGCCGGGTTTCGCGACCTCGGACCGCACCAAATCGAACGCCTGGGCGCTGATGAAGGCGATGGGGGTCACGGCCGACGAGATCGACATTCGTCCCGCCGCCAAGCAGATGCTGGCCGACCTTGGCCATCCCTTCGCCAAGGGCGAACCGGTCTATGACGTGACCTTCGAGAACGTCCAGGCGGGCCTGCGCACCGACTACCTGTTCCGGCTGGCCAACCACTTCAAGGGCATGGTGGTCGGCACCGGCGACCTCTCGGAGTTGGCGTTGGGGTGGTGCACCTACGGCGTCGGCGACCAGATGAGCCACTACAACCCCAATTGCGGGGTTCCCAAGACGCTGATCCAGCACCTGATCCGCTTCGTCGCCCACTCGGGCGACGTGGATGCGAGCACGACGGCCCTGCTGGAGGACATTCTCGCCACCGAAATCTCGCCAGAGCTGGTTCCGGGCGAAGAGGTGCAGGCGACCGAGAGCTTCGTCGGCCCCTACGCCCTGCAGGATTTCAATCTCTACTACATGACCCGCTACGGCATGGCGCCGTCCAAGATCGCCTTCCTGGCCTGGACCGCCTGGCATGACGCGGACAAGGGCGGCTGGCCGGCGGGGCTGCCTGAGAACGTCCGCCGCGCCTACGGCCTGCCGGAGATCAAGCGCTGGCTGGAACTGTTCCTGAAGCGCTTCTTCGCCAATCAGTTCAAGCGTTCGGCGGCGCCGAACGGGCCGAAGATATCGTCCGGCGGCGCCCTGTCCCCGCGCGGCGATTGGCGGATGCCGTCGGACGCCACGGCCGACGCCTGGCTGGCCGAACTGCACGCTGGCGTTCCAGACTGACGAAAACTCTTCGTTACTGACGGCTTTCCCTTTAAGCACCCTTCGCAATAACGCCCTATCAGAGGCGAAAGACTGAAGTGTGTGGGGATTAAGTCTTGGCTGCGATCTATCCAGTGATCTTGTGCGGCGGTTCGGGCACGCGTCTGTGGCCCGCCTCGCGAAGCGACCAACCCAAGCAGTTCCTGAAGCTGGTCGGCCACCGCTCCTCGTTCCAGGAGACTGTCCTTCGGGTGAAGGACATTCCGGGCGTGGCCGAGGTGGTGGTGGTCACCGGCGAGGCCATGGTCGGCTTCGTCGCCGAGCAGACCGCCGAGATCGGCGCCTGGACCACGATCCTGGTCGAGCCTGAGGCGCGCGACTCCGCGCCCGCGGTGGCCGCCGCCGCCGCCTATGTCGAGCGTCAGGACCCGGATGGCGTGGTGCTGATGCTGGCGGCCGACCATCACATTTCCGAGCCGGAGATCTTCGAACAGGCGGCGCTGGCGGCGGCGCGGGCGGCCAAAGAGGGCTTGATCGTCACGTTCGGCGTGCAACCCACCGTCCCGGCCACCGGCTTTGGCTACATCCGTCCTGGGGAGGCGCTGCTGGACGGTTCGGTCCGCGAAGTCGCCGCCTTCGTCGAAAAGCCGGATCAAGAGACCGCCGAGCGTTACCTGCTCGAAGGCTATCTGTGGAACAGCGGCAATTTCGCCTTCAAGGCCGCGACCCTGCTGGGCGAGTTCGAGGCGTTCGAACCGTCGGTGGCCGCCGCCGCCAAGGCCTGCGTCGCGGATCTGGAGCTGGAGGCGGGCGTGGGCCGGCTGGATCGCGAGGCCTTCGCCCAGGCCAAGAAGATCTCTTTGGACTACGCGGTCATGGAGCGGACCCAGAAGGCCGCCGTCGTCCCCGCCGCCTTCGCCTGGTCTGATCGCGGCGCCTGGGACGCGATCTGGGAAGCTTCGACCCGCGACGGCGAGGGCACCGCCCGGGCCGGCGACGTC
>JAYRLX010000334.1:0-4518 GCA_041905125.1 Caulobacter sp.
CTTCCACCGCAAGGCGCTGGTGCTGGACGGCGGGTCCTCGCGCGCCAGCTGGATTCCCGAGAGCCACAACACCCCCGGCTTCCCGCACGGGGTCGGTGGCGAGGCGCTGCTGGCCCGCCTGCGCGAACAGGCCGACCGCTACGGGGCCGAACGCCGCGGAGGGCGGGCGCGGAGCCTGGTCCGGGGCGCGGATGGTTTCGTCCTGGCCTTCGAGGGCGAGGACGCCCCCGACCAAGATCTTGGCGCGCCCGTGACCGTACGCGCGCCCTTCGTGCTGATGGCGACCGGCGTGGTCGATCGGCTGCCGGCGCTGGAGGGCGTGGAGGACGCGATCCGCGCCGCGCGGGTGCGGCTCTGCCCGATCTGCGACGCCTACGAGGCGAACGGCCAGCGCATCGCCGTGCTGGGCGACAGCGAGCATGGCGCGCGCGAGGCGGCGTTCCTGACCACCTATTCGCCCGATGTCACCCTGCTGGACCTGAGGCCGGGCGCGCCGACCGAAGGCGACGGCGTGTTCGCACGGCTTCCCGTGCGGCTGGCGGACGTCGCGCTGGGCCCGGACGCCGTCACGGTCGACGCAGCAGGACATCGCCCGGCAGGCGGGCGCGGCGCTGGACGAGGACGGCCGCCTGGTCGTCAGCGCGCACCAGCAGACGTCGGTGAACGGGCTCTACGCGGCCGGCGATGTCGTGCGAGGCCTCAACCAGATCGCCGTCGCCACGGCCGAGGCCGCGATCGCGGCGACGGACATCCACAATCGCTTGAGAGCCGAGAGGCCTGAGCTCTAGATCGCCGGTTGCGGCTCAGGCTCGCCGACGGAGCAGATCTCCACCCAAACCTGATGCAGCTCGCTCTGGGTGTCGCGCGCCAGGGCGGCGCGGCCGTTGACCACGATATAGGGCTGGAACTCGGCGTCGGCGCCCAGGCGGACCTCGCCGCAGACCGCGACGCGGCCTTGCCGATGCTCGATATGCTCGTTGCGGAAGCTGACGTTGTCCCAGGTTTCCATCTGGCGCTTGACGGTCCATTGGGCGCCGCTGAGCTCCATCTGACGGATGCGCGGCAGGGCCAGGGGCGTCTCGATCTGGGCGGACTTGGCGCTGGGATGGTAGCCGATGGCCATGAACGCCACGAAGGCCAGCAGGATCAGATAGGGCGCGAGCGAGCGGACGAGCGGCGTCCGGAGCGTCGGTCCTTCCGCTATATTTCCAGCCATCGGAAATCTCCGCCTCTCGTCAAGCCAGCCCGTCGGGGGAGAAGGGGCTGCTCACGTAAAACGTCGTTAACACGGCGCCATGCCAAGAACCACAGCCGCCTGACCCAAAACTAGTAATATCGAGGCGGCGTCGCACAGCTTTGAGTGTAATTAAAATCACACTCGCCGCGAAAACGAGCACTGGATCAGACTATATTTCAGATCGACGTTATCTGCACGGCGACCTAATGGCGCACGGCACAGCTTGGCGAACGCGGTTCAACGTTTTGATGCGGACTTGCCCTTTTCGCGGCGCTCGTTGGCGGCGATCTGGCTGAGGATCAGCAGGGACGAGGAATAGTAGTCCTCGTTCTGGATCATGGCGGGCGAGGCCTTGCCCGTCAGGGTCAGGTCCGCGACGCTGGCCATGCCGACCGGCGCCGCGAACGGGGCGACCTCGCCGCTGCGGACGTCGATCCAAGCCGGGGCTGGCTTGCCGGCGGCCCGGAACGAGGTCCACCAGCGCTTGACCGGGTCCAGGGCCGGGTCGCCGCAGCGCCCCGACCAGCACATGTAGAGCGGCACGCGCACGGCGTCGAAGCCGAAGCGCGGCGGACGGTCGGGATCGGTCCACATCGCGCCGGCGGTGTCGACCTTCACCCAATCGACGGGCAGGTCCGTCGCGCCGAAGCGGGCGTCGCGGATGGCGCGCAGGGCCTGGTCGCGCACCATCGGCCAGGGCGACTTGGGCTCGCGCGCGGCGAAGGCGTCCAGCGCGGGCATGATGGCGTAGGACGGGTTGAAGGTCATGCCCTGGGCGTTGACGAAGCCGTCGACGCCGGGGACCAGCAAGGTGCGGGGGCCCTGCTTGACCAGCAGCTTGCTGAGGATCGCGCTCCGGATCTGGGCGCTGGCCTCGAGATATTCGGGACGCTTCCAACGCTCGCCGCCGCGCAGCAGCGCCCAGGCGATCAGCAGGTCGCCGTCGAGCGCGTTGTTCGGGTCGGGGGTGTGCAGGTCGCCCGTGGGGATGTAGCGCCACTTGAACAGGCGCGTGTCCGGACGCGACAGGGTCTTGTCGGTCCAGGTCCACAGCGCCTTGAAGGTCGCCGGATCGTCATAGGCCGTGGCCATGACCATGGCGAAGCCCTGCCCTTCGGAGTGGCTGACATTGCCGTTGCCGGTGTCGACCACCCGCCCGTCGGGCTGCAGGAAGCGGGTCTTGTAGTCCGCCCAGTTGCTGGGCGTCGGCGCGGCGCACGCGCTCATGGTCATCGCCTGGAAACCCAGGGCGGCGACCACCAGGAGCATGGCCCCACGCCGACTAGAAGCCATAGGTGAATTCCAGGACGTCATCGCTGGCGCCCTCGCGGTGGGTGGCGGTCATTTCCGGACGGCCGCCCTGGCTTTGCATCCAGACGGTGTAGACGCCTTCCAGGAGGGCGGCGAAGGCGCGGCGCCAGTGGCCGCTGGCGTCTTCCAGGTGCTGGCCCGGATAGGCGCGGTGACGGATGGCGATGGCGCTGTCGGCCAGGGCCAGCGAGACGTAGCCCCAGTCCATCTCGGCCAGGACGACGTTCAGCGACGCTTCCAGCTCGTCCAGCGTCTTCACCGGCGGCAGGGCGACAGAGCGCGACACCCGCAGGCCGATCTGGCGGTAGAAGCCCCAGGCCTCCTGGGCGCTGAAGTTCTCGAACAGCTCGTCGGCCATGGCCAGCATGACGGCGCGCCACTGGGCGCTGAACTGGCGCGCGGCCAGATAGCGGAGGTCGGCGGTGTCGGCGACCTTGGCGACTTCCGGCGCGGCGGCTCGGGCGGAAAGGCTCTTCAACATCGGTCGTTCCTATTGGCTGGACAGAATCCGCCGCAGATAGAAGCGGAACTTGTATTCGTTGTAGGCCCCGAAGGTGTCGAGCGAGGCCTCGCCGCCGGCGGCCGAGCCGCCGCGGAACTTGTACTCGCCCGAGAGCAGGCCGGTCAGGCCGACGCCCGTCTTGCTGGCCGAGTCGTAGCGGGCCAGCACCGTATTGTCGGCCGCCGCGTACGACTCGATGGCCTGCTGGGCCGCCGGGCTGTTCGGGAAGACCGGCGAGCTGTCTTCGCTATAGGACTGCACGCCGATGCTGAAGGCGGCCTTGGCGCGCCAGTGCTCCCGCTCCTTGGAGTACGACACCGGCAGGGCGACGCTGACGAACTGCTGCGGGCTGAAATAGCCGCCCTGGCCAAAGCTGAAGAAGCGCAGGTTCTTGTCATAGGCCTGCATATTGGCGTTGAGGCCGATCTGCAGCTGGTCGCCATTGCTGTCGATGGGGCGGAAATAGGCCCCGGCGTTGATCTCGTAGCCGGTGTTGCTGGTCACGTTGTGGCCGATCAGGTGGCGGTAGGCCACGTCGGCGTAGGCGCCGGCCGAGCCGAAGTTCGCCGAGGCGCCCAGGCTCGCGCCGCGCCGGACCACGCCGCCCCACTCCACGCCCGTCAGCGGGTCGCGGTCGCCGGAATAGGCCAGGACGCTGTCGGTGATCGGACGTTGCTCGACCGTGGCGCGGACTTGAGCCTCGCCGATGTCGAGACGCCCGGTCAGGCCGCCCGTGAAGCTCTTGCGCATGAAGCCCAGCGGCGTGATGCCGGCGTCCAGCGAGATCGGACCGGAGTCGTAGAACATCGACACGCCCGCGCCGGCCCGGCTGCTGCTGTCGAGGCTGGGCAGGACGATGGTGTTGCCCGCGACGATCGCTTCGGCGTTGACCAGCGGGTTGGTGCCGATATTGGCGATGGCCGACTGCTTGGGCGCGCCGGCGCTGATGACCACCGGATTGACCGCTAGGCCCAGACGCCCGATGCCGAACGGCGAGATCGAGGCGGCGATGCGGGTGTTGGCCTCGAACAGCTGGCTCGTGCCCTCCTCGCCGGTGCGGGCGCGCAGATTGGCCGCGCCTTCGAACTGCGGCGCGGTGGACTGGCGCAGGGCGGCGATCTCGCGACCGACCTTGGCCGGCAGCGGCGCGTTGGCGGGCAGAGGCGCGTTGGACGCCTTGGCCGCGTAGGCGCGCGGCGGCGTATAGGCCGGCGCCGGCGTGGGCAGCGGGGCCAGGGAGGCCGGGCCGGCGGCCGCGTAGGGCGAAGCCTGATAGGCAGGCGCCGAATAGCTTGGCGTCGCGGCGGCCGCATAGTTCGGCGCGGCCGGCGTCGGAAGCGCCGGCGGGTTCGAATTGGCCGGCAGGCTGACGCCGATCCCCAGGGTCGACGGATCGCTCTGCGGCGAGTTCGAGGGGATGGAGGCGTAGTTCGAGGCCGGCGCGTAGCTGGGCGCGGGCGCATAGCTC
>JAYRLX010000335.1:0-4505 GCA_041905125.1 Caulobacter sp.
CTAAACGTCGCGGCTGTGGACGGATCGGTGGGCGGCTTGATCGTCGACAAATCGCCGTTTGACCCGGGGGGCGCGCGCTTCGATGATGGGCCATGAGCGCCGCCCGGCCGATCCCGTCCGAAACGCTGGAAACCCTTGCCGGGCCAGCCTTCGAGGTGTTGCGCGCCGCGCCCGCCGGCGCGCCGCCGCCGACCGCCCTGGTCTTCGCCTCGCCCCACTCTGGCGGGGTCTATCCGCCGGACATGGTCGAGGCCGCCCGCCTGCCGGTCGAAACCTTGCGCGCCTCGGAGGACGCTTTCGTCGACCGGATCATCGCCGGCGCCCCCGCCCTGGGGGCCTCGGTGATTCTCGCGCGCCTGGCCCGCGCCTATGTCGACCTGAACCGCGAGCCCTGGGAGCTGGACCCGTCGATGTTCGATGAGGCCCTGCCCGACTACGCCCAGGGCCGCACGGCCCGGGTGGCGGCGGGGCTTGGGGCGATTCCCCGCGTCGCCGGCGAGGGACGGCCGATCTACGCCCGCAAGCTGACCTTCGCCGAGGCCCGCGACCGAATCGAGCTGGCCCACCGCCCCTATCACGACGCCCTGGACCGCCAGCTGGCGGCGGCGCGGGCGGCGCACGGGGCGGCGATCCTGATCGACTGGCACTCGATGCCAGCCGCCGCCGCGCGCGGCATAAGGGGCCGGGGCGGGTCCTGCGACATCGTGCTGGGCGACCGCTTCGGCGCGGCCTGCTCGCCCAAGCTGACCGGCCTGGTCGAGCGCGAACTTGAGGCGATGGGCTACCACGTCGCCCGCAACGCCCCCTACGCCGGCGGCTACACCACCGAGCACTACGGCCGCCCGGCCAAGCGCACCCACGCCCTGCAGATCGAGATCAACCGCGCGCTCTATATGGACGAGGACACGCGCGAGCCGACCGAGGGCCTGGCCAGGCTGACCGCCGACGCCGAGACGCTGACGCGGGCGTTGGCGGGGTTGGATGTGGGTGAGTTGAAGTAGCGCCAAGACCCCTCTCCCCTCGGGAGAGGGATTTAGGATCAGAACCCCTCCGTCCCCGGCGCGTTGTCGTGGATCAAGGACACGAACCGCCGCCCAGGCCAAAAAAAAGCCCGGTGAAACCACCGGGCCAGTTCATTAGGGAGGAAACGCCCAGGAAGGGCAGAAGCGGCAGCGCCGCCTCACGGGATTGTTTATAGGGTGCGACGCAAAATTGGGCAAGTGAAAAAATGCAGTTCAATTCCTATTTTTCTAAGGGGGATTGGAGCAACGCCTTATGCGACAAGGGTTACGTAGGGTCCCTCATAGATAGTGCATCATTTTTAGTCATGTTGCGCCGCACAATCCGTTACCTTCTCTGTCTAGAAAATCCCGCATAGCCAAGTCGGTTTAGGGTTTGGCGATGACACCGGTTTCCCGCGACAATGCTTTCCGAGGGGTGGGGGTGGATAAATCGAGCGCAGTCGCGTAAAAGCCGCGCGCCTGACGCTTGACGCGTCATCCCCTATTCTTCCCGAAAGTCCGTCCGTTCCCATGAACATGCGAAATATCGCCATCATCGCGCACGTCGACCATGGCAAGACCACCCTCGTCGACCAGCTGCTGGCCCAGTCCGGCGTGTTCCGCGCCAACGAAGCCACGACCGAACGGGCGATGGACTCCAACGACCAGGAACGTGAGCGCGGCATCACCATCCTGGCCAAGTGCACCAGCGTTCTGTGGAACGGCGAGGCGGGCGAGACCCGCATCAACATCATCGACACCCCCGGCCACGCCGACTTCGGCGGCGAGGTGGAGCGGATCCTGGGCATGGTGGACGGCTGCGTCCTGCTGGTCGACGCCGAGGAAGGCGTCATGCCGCAGACCAAGTTCGTGCTGACCAAGGCGCTGAAGATGGGCCTGCGCCCGATCCTCTGCATCAACAAGGTCGACCGCGCCCACGCCGATCCGGACCGCGTCCACAACGAAGCCTTCGACCTGTTCGCCGCCATCGGCGCCACGGACGAGCAGCTGGACTTCCCGCACATCTACGCCTCGGGCCGTTCGGGCTGGGCGACGCTGGACCTGAACCAGCCGAGCGACAACCTGGCCCCGCTGTTCGACCTGATCGTCCGCCACGTTCCGCCGCCCAAGGTCGCCGAGAACAAGGACAAGCCGTTCCAGATGCTGAACGTGCTGATCGAGTCGGACCCCTTCCTGGGCCGCCTGCTGACGGGCCGCATCGCCAGCGGCAAGGCCGTCCCCGGCATGGCCATCCACGCCCTGGACCGTAACGGCAATGAGATCGAGCGCGGCCGCATCACCAAGGTGCTGGCCTTCCGCGGCCTGAAGCGCCAGCCGGTCGACGAAGGCGCCGAGGCCGGCGACATCGTCGCCATCGCCGGCATGAGCAAGGCCACCGTGGCCGACACGCTGTGCGCCATGGAAGTCACCGAGGCCCTGCCGGCCCAGCCGATCGACCCGCCGACCATCTCGATGACCGTCTCGGTCAACGACAGCCCGCTGGCCGGCCGCGAAGGCGACAAGGTCCAGTCGCGCGTCATCCGCGACCGCCTGCTGAAGGAAGCCGAGAGCAACGTGGCCATCCGCGTCACCGAGACCTCGGAAAAGGACGCCTATGAAGTCGCCGGCCGCGGCGAACTGCAGCTGGGCGTGCTGATCGAGAACATGCGCCGCGAAGGCTTCGAGGTGTCGATCAGCCGTCCGCGCGTCGTTTATCAGACCGGCGAGAACGGCGAGCGCCTGGAACCGATGGAAGACGTCGTCATCGACGTCGACGACGAGTTCACCGGCATCGTCATCGAAAAGCTGTCGGCCCGTAAGGCCGAGCTGAAGGACATGGGCCCGTCGGGCGCGGGCAAGACCCGCATCCAGCTGCTCTCGCCCTCGCGCTCGCTGATCGGCTACCAGGGCGAGTTCCTGACCGACACCCGCGGTTCGGGCGTGCTGAACCGCGTGTTCAGCCACTACGAGCCGCACAAGGGCCCGATCGACCAGCAGCGCAAGGGCGTGCTCGTCAGCAACTCGGACGGTGAAACGGCGGCCTACGCCCTGTGGAACCTGGAAGAGCGCGGCGTGATGTTCGTCGGCGCCGGCGAGAAGACCTACCAGGGCATGATCATCGGCGAGAACAGCCGCTCGGACGACCTGGACGTCAACCCGATGAAGGCCAAGCAGCTGACCAACGTCCGCGCCTCGGGCAAGGACGAGTCGATCCGCCTGACCCCGCCGCGCCGCATGACCCTGGAACAGGCCATCGCCTATATCGAGGACGACGAGCTGGTCGAGGTCACGCCGAAGAACATCCGCCTGCGCAAGCAGGTCTTGAACCCCTCGTTCCGCAAGAAGCGCACGAAGGAAGACTAGTCGTTGGACCGTTCCGACACGAAGAAGCCGCCGCCCCTCGGGACGGCGGCTTTTTTGCGCGCGGACGCCGCTCGTTCGCGCATGAACGTCGCGCCTTTACGCTGGGTCATCGCAACAGCTTGCCGCCGTGCGGCGATGCGCGCGGTCACACTTAACCGCCAGTTTACATAAACGACCGATATGTTTTCGCTTGGGGAGCGGACTGCCCCCGGGGGATCAGGGCACTTGCGTTCCACGATCAGTTTCGTCGGTCGAGAAACGACCGCGCTTTTGTCTCGGATGCTGCCAGCCTTGCCAGAGGCGATGGCCGGCCGCGTCCGCATGGAGCAGGTGCAGAGCATCCTGCGCATGACGCCCGTCATGATGGGCGCCAACATCCTTATCGCTATTCTGGTCGCCTTCGCGGGCCAGGGCAGTCCTCATACGGACGGCCTGACGCTGTGGGCCTGCGCGGTCGTCGCCTACGCCCTGCTGGGCCTGCGCGGCTGGGTCGCCTCGCAACGTCGGCGCAGCCCCAACAAGGCCGTTTCCGCGCGCGGCGTGCGGCGCATCACCTGGCAGGCCGGCATTCTGGGAAGCCTGTGGGCCATTCTCCCGATCCTGACCATGCCCGCCGAGCAAGGCTTCAAAGGCTCGATGCCGATGCTGGTCGCATCGGTCATCGCCGGCATGATCGGCTGCGGCGGCTTCGCCCTGCTGACCCTGCCCGCCGCGGCCATCGCCTATTCGACGCCGATGGCGCTGGGCGCGCTGTGGGCGCTGTCGACCAGCCATGACCCGATCCTCTACGCCCTGGGCGGCCTGCTGATCTTCTGCCACGCCGTCGTCGTGGCCTCGTGCCTGTCGCACGCCCGGATCTTCGTCGACCGCCTGGTCGCCGCCGAGGAGCTGGAGACCCAGCGCCAGGTGGTCAGCCTGCTGCTCAGCGACTTCGAGGAAGGCGCCAGCGACTGGCTGTGGGAGGTCGACGCCCTGGGCCGCCTGACCTACGTCTCGGACCGCATGGTCGCCGCCGCCGGCGTCGAGCGCTCCAAGCTGCTGAGCCAGCCGATGTCGGACCTGTGCGGCGCGGCCGAGGGCCCCGACGACCCGGTCGCCGCCCACTCGGCCCGGTTCGTCGAGCAGAAGACCATCCGCGAC
>JAYRLX010000336.1:0-4494 GCA_041905125.1 Caulobacter sp.
GGCGAAGTCGTCGCCGCTCTTGCCATGCAGATTGTCCCGCACATCGATCGTTCTCATCAGCAGCCGAGGATCACCCGGCCGCTGGCGGATGACCACCACGTGCCCCGTTCGGGCCGTGTCTTGAAATCCGCCCGCCGACATGACGGCCTGGGCCACGGTCAGGCGGCCCTTGATCGTCTTCACGCCCGGATCGCGCACTTCGCCGCCGATGTAGATTTGAGACGCGCCATAGCCCGCAACCAGCGTCTCGACCTGGGGTGCGCGGAGCACGGTCGCATAGGCGCGGCTCAGCAAGGCGTTGGCCTCCTCCGCCGTCAGCCCGGCGACATCCTGCGCGCTGATGAGCGGAAAGACCCCTCGGCCGTCAGGACCGACGACCACGGTGGCGTTGAGGTCAGGATTGACCACAAACCGGACCGACAGCTCGTCGCCCGGACCGATGCGATAGCGATAGTCCTCGCTTGTCCAGGGCGCGAACGTCGCCTCTCCGCCGCGCGTCGCCTCACGCGAGCTCGGGGTCTGGGCCGGGGCCGACGCGCAGCCGGCGACCGCCAGAACGACGAAGAGCGATAAAGCGCGCAGCCGGGCTGACAAACCAATCTCCCTCGCCACGCGACAGCGCGGCGTTGGTAAACGTAAGTGGCGCAAGGGCGTTAGGATTTAGTTGCCGCTCCTATCGGCGCATGCGGCAAATGGCTGCGCCCCATGTATTGGAAGCCTTTGCATAACAACGATTTTGCTCAAAACGGGTCGTTTCAAGCGATATGGGCTTAACGGTGCGCGAGGGCGTCAGTCTTTGTTAAGTCCTGCCCAGCTATCGACCAGAGTTACGTCGCGCTTACGCGGTCGCAGAGTTGAAGCCCTCCGCAACAATGAACACCGCGGTGATAGAGCAAGGCGCTTACGTCAAAGGAGGGCAAGGACGCACGCGCTCGCCTCTGACGGTGCGCGAGCTGCTGACGCCGGTGTTCTACTACCGCGCCGAAGCCCTCCTTGGCTTTCTGATCCCTGTCGCGCTGGCGGTGATCGCCATTTTCCTGGCGCACCCCATCTACACGGCCCAGTCGCGCCTGCTGATCCTGCTTGGCGACGACTATGTGTTCCGCAGCGATGTGGATGGCGGGGCTCAAGGCCTCAGCTTTGACCGGGCCCAGATCGTCCAGGCCGAGATCCAGATTCTGTCGGCCAAGGAACTGCGCATTCAGGCGATCCGAAAGGTCGGCCTGGCTCGCGCCTATCCCAGCTTGGCGAACCAGCCCAAGGGGCTGGATAAGGCGGCCGAGCAGTTCTCCAAGGACCTCGACATCGTCAACATCCCGCAGTCGAACGTCATCGAGCTCAGCCTGCAGAGCGACGATCCGAAGGTCGCCGCCGACCTCCTGAACACCCTGGTGAAGCTGTATATCGAGCGTCGACGGCTGATCTTCGAGCAGGCCGATCCCTCCCTGGTGAACGCCCAACGCGACCAGCTGAACAAGCGCCTGACCGAGGTCGAGGCCAAGTTGCTTCGCTTCTCGGTCGATCATGGCTTCGGCGACTATCCGACGGAGCTCACGACGGTTCAGACCCAGCAGGCCTCGCTTGTCAGCCAGATCCAGGTGCTGGATCAGCAGCTCGCCGCGCGAAGCGGCCGGGTTTCGGTGCTGTCCGGCTGGCTGAAGTCCGCGCCGGCGGAAGTGGAGATCTCCAACGACAAGGGGCGCTCGCAGCAGCTGGACGACCTGACCCGCACGCTGCTGGATCTGCAGAACCAGCGACGCCAGGCCGCGGCGCGCTATGTCGAAGGCTACCCGCTGATCGTCGATCTCGACCGCAAGATCGCGGAGGTTCAGGCCCAAATCCACGCCGCGCCGCAACAGCAGGTCGTGGCGGTTCGCCGCGGCGCCAACCCGGTGCGTCAGCAGCTGGACACCGAACTCGCCGACAGCGTCGGCGATCTCACCGGCCTGCGTCTGGCGCGTGGCCAGGCGGCTCGAGACCTCAAGACCGTCAATGCGCGCCTCGCGGAGCTGGTCCTGATCGGCCCGGAATATCGTGAGCTATTGCGCCAACGCGGAACGCTGGAAGGCGGCTTCGCCGAACTGGCGAAGCGCGCCCAGGACACCGGACTGGCCAGCACGCTCTCCAAAGCCAAGGCCAACGTTCGCATTGTCCAGGCCGCTGACCCGCCCGTGAAGGGTTCGAGCGGCCGCATGGTTCTGCTGCTGGCCGGTCTGGGGCTGGGCTTGACCACGGCGGTGGCGGTGATCGTGGTGTCGTCCGCCTTCTCGGACGTGATGATCACGCCGCGCGACGTGGAACAGAAGCTGGACTTGCCAGTCGTGCTGACCGTTTCGGCTGACGACAAGATCGCTGCGCGGCGTCGCGGCCAGCCTGGCTCGGTCGGCCGCGCCTCGTTCCTCGGCTATGACGACGCCAAGCTGGTCTTGCGGCTCCTCACCAGCGTCGCGCCAGGGCCGGGCCGCGTCATGCAACTTGTCGCGGCCAACGGCGGCGAAGGCGTTTCCAGCCTGCTGATGGACCTGGCCATGATGGCCGCCACGGCCAACGCCAAGCGCGTGCTGATCGTCGATATCGAACCGGCCGTGGAAGGATCCGCCATCCAGGCCTTCGCCGAGAGCGGCGCCAAGCTGACGCGCGTTTCTCCGGATCGGATCGGCGTCAAGGGCACATCGCTGCACATCACCCTGCCGATGGGCGCGGGCTCTCACGTGTT
Source organism: Caulobacter sp. (assembly GCA_041905125.1). Taxonomy (GTDB): domain Bacteria; phylum Pseudomonadota; class Alphaproteobacteria; order Caulobacterales; family Caulobacteraceae; genus Caulobacter. Next base: position 2,717 of record JAYRLX010000336.1, read on the forward strand.
GAGCGAGACCGAATGGGAGACCTTCTTCCGCGAGGCGCGCCGGAACTATGACGTCGTGCTGGTCGACTGTCCGGCGCTGGAGCGCTCTTCAGCCTGCCTGATCTTCGCGCCGCTGGTCGACATGAACCTCGTCGTCATCGAAGCCGAAGCGACGCGAGCCGCGGTCGCCCGAAACATGATCGAGCGTATCGAAGGCGCCGCGGGCGAGGTGGCGGGCGCGATCCTGAACAAGCGCGGCTTCTACATTCCTCGCGCGATCTACTCCTGGCTCTAGGATACCGCCGGCAGGGGTTGAGCGTAGGCGTTTCGAGCCCGCCCTGATCGCACAAAGACGCGGGTGATGCGGGGATCGACCGCGCGGATTTCGCTGGCGAAGTCGTCGGCGGCGTCCTCGATCTCGCGGGCCGTCAGGCTGTCCTGAAAATCCAGGGTGACGCCGAGCAGGATCTCCCGCGGCCCCAGGTGCATGGACAGCACCTCGGCGACCGTATCGATCCGGGGATCGGCGGAGAGCACCTGCTTGACCGCCGCCACGATCCGCGGCGACGCGGCCTCGCCGGTCAGGAGGCTGCGCGTCTCGTTGGCCAGGAAGATCGCCACCGCCACCAGCAAGACGCCGATCGCGATCGACGCCGCCCCGTCGGCCCACGCCAGCCCCAGCAAGGACGCCCCCGCGACGCCCAGGCCCGCGATCAGGAGACCGATCAAGGCCGCGCCGTCCTCCAGCAGGACGGCGAACACCGAGGGATCCTTGCTGCGCTTCAGAGCGGTCAGAAAGGGCGTTCCGCCGCGCGTCACCTTGAACTCTCTCCAGGCGACGAGGAAAGACCCGCCTTCGAACAGGGCGGCGAGGCCAATGACTAGGAAGTTGATCCAGGCGCGATCGATCGGCTCCGGCTCGACGATCTTTCGCCAGCCTTCGTAGATCGCGAACGCCCCGCCCAGCGCGAAGATCAGCAACGCGACGACGAAAGCCCAGAAGTAGAGCTCCATGCCGTAGCCGAAAGGATGCGTCTCGCTGGGCGGCCTCGCGGCGCGCTTCAGGCCCAGCAGCAGCAGGCCCTGGTTGCCCGTGTCGACGGTTGAATGGATCGCCTCGGTCAGCATCGCCGACGAGCCGGTCAGCAGGAACGCGACCAGCTTGGTGACGGCGATCGCGAGATTGCCGGCCAGGGCCGCATAGACGACGATCGCGGAGCTGTTACGGGGTCCGGTGGCGGCCATGCACGCCCAACGTCGGCCGTGACAGGCCGTTCCGCCCTATCGCGCGAACGGCCAGAAGAACGCGATCAGCGCCGGCGCCAGCAGCAGGATCAGCAGGGTCAGCGGCGCGCCAAGACGGGCGTAGTCGCCGAACCTGTAGCCCCCAGGCGCCAGGACCAGCGTGTTGCACTGGTGGCCGATCGGCGTGAGGAAGTCGCAGCCCGCGCCGACGGCCACGGCCATCAGGAACGGGTCTGGGCTCAGGCCCAAGCGCTCGGCCAGACCCATGCCGATCGGGGCCACGATCAGGACCGTGGCGGCGTTGTTCAGGAACGGCGTCGCGGCCATCGCGACCGCCATCATCGCCGTCAAGGTGACGAGGGGCGGAAGGCCGTGGAACGCGCCCGAGAGCCAGCTCGCGATCAGGTCCGCGCCGCCCGTGGACTGCACGGTGTCGCTGACCGGAATCATCGCCGCGACCAGCACCAGCACCGGCCCTTCGAGCGACGCATAGGCCTCGCGCATGCGCAGAGCGCCCGTCGCGACCACCAGCACCGCCGCTCCGAAGAACCCCG
>JAYRLX010000337.1:0-4487 GCA_041905125.1 Caulobacter sp.
GGGTCATTCGGGTTTAGGACGAGGCCATGAATTCAAGCAAACCTTTCTGGCGGACCAAGACGCTCGCCGAGATGACCGTCCCAGAGTGGGAGAGCCTGTGCGACGGCTGCGGCCTATGTTGCCTGGTCCGCTTCGAGGACGAGGACACCGGCGAGATCGTCCCCACCCGCGTGCACTGCCAGCTGTTCGACGAGCACCTGTGCCGCTGCAAGGACTATCCAAACCGCAAGAAGACGGTGCCCGACTGCATCAAGCTGACGCCCTGGAACATCGAGGACCTGGAGTGGATGCCGGCCTCCTGCGCCTATCGGCGCCTGCACGAGGGCAAGGACCTGCCCGCCTGGCACCCGCTGGTCACCGGCGATCCGGAGAGCACGCACAAGGCGGGGATCTCGGTGCGCGACCAGACGGTGTCGGAACTGTGCTTCGACGAGGCCGAGGACGCGCTGGACTTCACGGCGACCGACCTGATGCGCGATCGGGGCGATGATCCGTATGAGGTGGAGGAGCCATAGACCCTCTCCCCTTGCGGGAGAGGGTGGCCGCCGGAGGCGGTCGGGTGAGGGGGCGTACTCCGCAGTCCGAAAGGTCTATCGACCCCTCATCCGGCCCTCCGGGCCACCTTCTCCCGCAAGGGGAGAAGAAACCCTGACCTCCAGACACAGAAAAAGCCGGCCCGCGATGCGCGGAGCCGGCTTTCCGTCGCCCTTACGGCGAGAAGGGTTTTTAGGCCTTCTTGCCGGTGAAGCCGGCGAACTTGGCGTTGAAGCGCGAGACGCGGCCGCCGCGGTCCATCAGCTGGGCGTTGCCGCCGGTCCACGCCGGATGGGTGCGCGGGTCGATATCCAGCGCCAGGGTCGCGCCTTCCTTGCCGTAGGTCGAGCGGGTCTTGTAGCTCGAACCGTCGGTCAGGGTGACGGTGATGAAGTGGTAGTCGGGGTGAATGTCTTGTTTCATGGCGGCGATCCAGACCGACTAAGCCGGCGAGTGAATGGGGTAAGCGCCAAACCGCGCACGCGCGGGGTGGCCCTCGAAGACGCGCGGCTATAAAGAACGCGCGCGATTTTGGCAAGGGACAGTTGATGACCGACGTGACCGCCGGCGAGCAAAAGGCCGAAGGCCGCCCCGGCGCGGGGGCGGAATTGGTCCAGGGCATGGCCGAGGCCAAGGCCCGGCGGCCCCGCCGCAAGGACATCCGTCCGCTGGCTCATCTGCTGCCGTTTGTCGCCGCCCACAAGGGCGACGGCCTGGCGGCGGGCTTCTTCCTGCTGTTCTCGACGGGCGCGACCCTGGGTCTTACGGCGGCCTTCAAGGAGGTCATCGACCACGGATTCGCCAAGGGGCAGGGCAGCGAAATCAACAGCGCCTTCGTGGGCCTCGGCGCCGTGGCCATGGTGCTGGCGGTGGCGACGGCGCTGCGATTCTTCTTCATCACCCGGCTGGGCGAGCGGGTCGTGGCCGACGTGCGCCGCGCGCTCTACGGCCACACCCTGACGCTGGATCAGGAATATTTCCTCAAGACCCGCACGGGCGAGGTGCTGTCGCGCCTGACCACCGACGTCTCGCTGATCGAGCAGCTGGTCGGCGCCTCGGCCTCGATCGCCCTGCGCAATATCCTCAGCCTCGTCGGCGGCCTCGGCTACATGGCGGTGGTCTCGCCGAAGCTGGCGGGCTTCATCGTGCTGATGGTGCCGGTGATCCTGGCGCCGATGTTCCTGGTCGGCCGCCGCGTGCGCAAGCTGACCGTCACCGCCCAGGACCGCTTCGCCGACGCCGTCGGCTACGCCGGCGAAAGCCTGGACGCGCTGGAGACGGTGCAGGCGTTCGGCCGCGAGAAGGCCTCGTCGAGCCGTTTCGCCGCCGCCGTGGAGATGGCCTACAAGGCCTCGGTCAAGCGCATCGCCACCCGCGCCACCATGACCGCGATGGTCATCACCCTGGCCTTCGGCGGGGTCACCCTGTTGCTTTGGGCCGGCGCGCGCCTCGTCCTCTCGGGCGAGATGACCGGCGGCACCCTGGCCCAGTTCGCCATGCTGGCGGTGATGGCCGCCGGCTCGATCGGCGCCCTGGGCGAGGTCTGGGGCGACGTCCAGAAGGCGTCGGGCGCCATGGACCGCATCTCCGAGTTGCTGAACGCGCGTCCCGGTATCGCCGCCCCAGCCGTTCCCCAGCCGCTGCCCGTTCCGGCGCGCGGCGAGATCGCGTTCGAGAACGTGACCTTCGCCTATCCGGGACGGCCGGACCTGCCGGCCCTGAACGGCTTTGATCTGTCGGTGAAGGCCGGCGAGACCGTCGCCCTGGTCGGCCCCTCGGGCGCGGGCAAGAGCACTGTCCTGCGGCTTCTCCTGCGGTTCTATGATCCTCAGGTCGGGGATATCCGCCTGGACGGCGTGGACCTGCGTGACGCCGATCCGGCCGAGGTCCGCGCCCGCATGGCCCTGGTCGCCCAGGACTCGCCGCTGTTCTCGGGCTCGGCCCTGGACAACATCCGCTTCGGCCGGGCCGACGCCACCGACGAGCAGCTGAAAGCCGCCGCAGAGGCCGCCCAGGCCGCCGGCTTCCTGTCGGCCCTGCCGCAGGGCTTTGACACCCCGGTGGGCGAGCGCGCCAAGACCCTGTCCGGCGGCCAGCGCCAGCGCCTGGCCATCGCCCGCGCCCTGGCCCGCGAAGCGCCGATCCTGCTGCTGGACGAAGCCACCAGCGCCCTCGACGCCGAGAGCGAGCGCCTGGTCCAGCAGGCCCTGCACGCGGCCATGGCCGGCCGCACGACCCTGGTCATCGCCCACCGCCTGGCCACGGTGCTGAAGGCCGACCGGATCGTGGTCATGGAGGAAGGCCGCGTGGTCGAGCAGGGCACCCACGCCGAGCTCTTCGCCAAGGGCGGCCTCTACGCCCGCCTGGCTCGCCTGCAGTTCGGGGTCGAAGCGGCGTAAGGCCAATAGATCCTCCCCCGCGACGCGGGGGAGGTGGCCCAGAGGGCCGGAGGGGGCAAGCTGGATGCTGGCCGCGTTAGCCCCCTCAGGCACGCCGGGACAGCACCCCCGCCTCGCGGGGGAGCATCTAGCCGACTTCGCCACATCCGCGGGCGTCGTCGGCTCGCTGATCACGCGCTCCATCGCCGTCCAGCGCGCCGCCTCGCTCTTGCCGGCCCGTTCGACGTGGGCGCGGACCAGGTCCTGGCCCAGGCTGTAGTTGATGATGTAGGCGCGGTAGGTCTCGATGAACGAGAGGCGCTTCTCGGCGCGCGCCGTGGAGGACAGGCCGTACTTGGCCAGGGCCTTGATCGCCTCGGGCTTCTTCATCATGCCGTCCAAATAGGCGGCCGCGATGGTGATCTCGCTTTTGGCCAGGGCGGCCTTGGCGTCCATCAGCGCGCCGTAGGCGGCGGCCGTGTTGGGATCCAGGCCCGCCAGCGGATAGAGCTTGTCGCGCTCGAAGTCGGTCTTGGCCTTGCCGGGGAAGGCCAGGGCGATGCCGTAGTTGGCGCTGCCCTCGGCGATCAGCGACTGCGGCGAGAACAGCGGATAAACGCTGAACTCGACCCAGCCCTTGCCCTTGGTCAGCTTCTCTTCCAGCAGGGCGTTCAGCACGTGGTGGCCGGGATAGCCCTCGTGGCAGCCCAGGTCCAAGGCGCGGCTGATATAGATCGGCAGGTCGGTGTTGATCTCGATCAGGCTGTGGGCGCCGCCCTGGTACCAGTTGTAGCCGCTCCAGGGCTTCTTGGTGACGAACGACAGGTCGAAGCGCTCGTTGGCCGGCAGCTTGATGTGCTCCTCGGTCTTGGCCTTGCAGGCGGCGATGCCGGCCTTCATCACCGGCTCCAGCCGGTCGGTCGGGATCACATAGGCGGCCTGGAAGGCGTCGACGCGGGCGGCGAGGTCGCCCTGGCCGGGGACCAGCTTGTCGATGCGGGCCAGGATCGGGTCGTAGGTCTTCAGCGGCTTGATCGCGGGCCGCACGCCGAACAGGCCTTGAGCCTCGTCCTGGAAGCTGAACTTGTCGCCGGCCAGCATGGCCAGTCGCGTCTGGGCGGCCTTGACCTGGCCCTTCAGGAACAGCTTGCGGCGGCGCTGGTCGGGCGTCAGGTCCTTGTCGGGGGCCTTGGCCAGCAGCCCCTGCAGGCGATCGGCCTCCTGGCGCAGGACCGAGACCGGGCGCGGCGCCCGCTTCGCGGCCGCCTGCCAGTCCTTGGGGCCGTAATAGGCGTCGACATAGCCGGGCTCGCGCTCGCCGGCTTCCAGGGTCAGGCGCACGAAGTCGGCGGCGACCTTGTCCAGCGTCTCCGAGCCCGGCGAGGCGACGGCGGAGGCGCTCGCCCCAAGGGCGGCGACGGCCGTGAACGTGGCGACGGCGTGACGGAACTTCATGGAACTCTTCCCCAAGGCGCAGGGCCGGTACGCTGCACCGGTCCGCCCCTCCTGGGCAAGAGGCGGGCTTAGCCCCGCGCGGCGACGGCCAGGGCCGGGAAGTCGCTGAACACGCCGTCG
>JAYRLX010000338.1:0-4481 GCA_041905125.1 Caulobacter sp.
GCGCCCCCTCCGTCTCGCCGCGTGTCGCGGCGATCCACCTCCCCCGCGCGCGGGGGAGGATGAGCGGCTTCCTCCCCACCCGTGCAACGGGGGAGGTGTCGCGGCGCTAAGCGCCGTGACGGAGGGGGCGCTCTTCCTTGCCTCCCAATGGGTTCAACTGACACCGCGCACGCCGTTCACTGAACAGTTCTGTGTATGTTCTGTGGATTAACTTTCCGGCCTAGTGGAGCACCGGTGCGACACCTTTGAAATCTCGATGAAATGGCATTTGGTGTCATTGTATCCCAATTCATCCCATGTTAACCCAATTGCGTCGGGGCGATGTGGCGGGTCGCCGACCGACGCGGATCTGGCGGGGTTCAACGGTCTTGTTTCTCTCGACCTTCGAGAAACAGCTCGACAGCAAGCGGCGCATCGTTGTGCCGCAGGAATTCCGCGCGGCCGTATCCGGCATGTTCGACGGGATCTTCTGCTTCCCCTCGATCGAGGCCGACTGCCTGGAGGCGGGCGGCAAGGCCCTGTTCGACCGCTACATGGGCGTGATCGAGGAGCTGCCGTTCGGCGATCCCACGCGCTCGGCGCTGGAGATCAGCGTGCTGGGCGGCATGGCCAAGCTGTCGTTTGATACGGCTGGTCGCATTACCTTGCCCGACCATTTATGCGAAATGTGCGGCCTCACGGATTGGGTTGCTGTCGTCGGTATGGGTGAGCGTTTTCAGATTTGGTCCCGCGAGGCCTTCCAGGCCCATCGCGCGGCGCAGCGCGACCTGGCGCGCGAAGGTCTGGCCGCCCTGCGCGCCCAGCAGCGCGCCGCTCGACTGGGCGTCGTGTCGTGAGCGCCGCGCCGCACATCTCGGTCCTGCTTGATGAGGTGGTCGAGGCGCTGGGCGCCGGTCCTGGCGATGTCGTCGTGGACGGCACCTTCGGCGCGGGCGGCTATACCCGAGCGGTCCTGGCCACCGGCGCGAGCGTCATCGGCTTCGACCGCGACCCCACCGTCCGCAAGTTCGCCGAAGGCCTGCCCGCCGACCGCTTCCGCCTGGTTCAGGCCCGCTTCTCGGAAATGCTCGACGAGCTGGGTCCGGAGTCGGTCGACGGCGTGATGCTGGACCTCGGGGTCTCGTCGATGCAGCTGGACCAGGCCGAGCGCGGCTTTTCGTTCATGCGCGACGGCCCGCTGGACATGCGGATGGGGGATGCCGGCCCGACCGCCGCCGACCTGGTCAACACCCTGGATCACGCCGAGTTGGCGAAGATTCTCTACGTCTATGGCGAGGAGCACGCCTCGCGCCGCATCGCCAGCTTCATCATCCGCCGTCGCGAAGAAAAGCCGTTCGAGCGCACCCTCGATCTGGCCGAGGTGATCGAGCGCGCCGTCGGCGGCCGCAAGGGCGCCAAGGTCCATCCGGCCACCCGCTCGTTCCAGGGGCTGCGGATCGCGGTCAATGACGAACTGGGCGAGCTGGAGGCGGGTCTCGTCGCCGCCGAGAAGGTGCTCAAGCCTGGCGGCCGCCTGGTCGTGGTGACCTTCCACTCGCTGGAAGACCGCATCGTCAAGGCGTTCCTGGCCGAGCGGGCGGGGAAGACCCCCGGCGGTTCGCGCCACGCGCCGCCCGTGCAGGCGGGCGCCGCGCCGAGCTTCCAGCTGATCTCGAACAAGGCGATCGCGCCGGGCGAGGCGGAGCTGGCGGTCAATCCGCGCGCCCGCTCGTCCAAGCTGCGCGCCGCCGTGCGCACCGAAGCTCCCGTCTGGGAGGCCGCCGCATGAGCTTCATGGAGCTGTTCAACAAGCGGGTGCGCGGCTTCCGGGTCGTCGAGGTTGTCGGCCTCGGTCTGCTTCTGACCCTGGTCACCAGCGTCTATCTGGCCAAGACCTTCGCCGGCAGCGAACGCCAGGAGATCGCCCGCATCCAGCAGGAGATCGACGACGAGGCCGTGCGCAAGCGCCTGCTCGAGGCCGAGGTCGCCCACCTGGAGCAGCCCCGCCGTATCGAGCAGTTGGCGCAGATGATGCAGCTGCAGCCGATCGCGCCGGATCATGAAATCACCGAAGACGCCCTGATCGACGTCGCCCGTCGCCGGGAGCTGCCGCGCGCGCCGGTCACGGCCCTGCCCGAGGCCACCGACGCCCTGGCCGCCGATGCGCCCGAAGCCGTGCCGGACGACGTTCCGCCGCCGCCTCCGCCGCCTCCCGCCGGAGGTCCGCGATGAGCCTGTCGAACCTTGGCCCCGGCGGCTTTCATTCCCCGGCCTGGCGCTGGCTGGTCGAGCGCGTCTGGCGGCTGGAGCACGCCTTCGAGCGTTCGCGCGCCGCGGCCAAGCCGCAGGACGACACCCGCATCCGCATCTTCCTGGTGATGGTGTTCTTCGGCCTGTGCTTCGTCGGCGTGGGCCTGGGCGCGGGGTGGGCGGCGCTGTTCTCGAACGCCGGCCGCGGCAATGGCTACGCCCAGGGCGCGGACGGGGCGCGCGGCGACTTGGTCGACCGCAACGGCAAGCTGCTGGCCGTCGACCTGGCCCACTACGCGCTCTATGTCGATCCGCGCGAGATCTGGGACACCAAGGAGACGCGCCGCGCTCTCGGCCGCGCCCTGCCGCAGGTGCCGGCCAAGCGCCTGGACAAGATCGTGTTCGGCGACCACCGCACCTTCGTGGTCGGCGGCCTGACGCCGGACGAGAAGGACGCCATCTTCAATCTCGGCCTGCCGGGCGTCTCGTTCGAGGAGCAGGAGCGCCGGATGTATCCGCTGGGGCCGACGGGCGCGCACCTGGTCGGCTTCGTCGACAGCGGCGGCAAGGGCCTGGCCGGCGCCGAGCGCGCTTTGGACGATCCGATCCGCAAGGCGGCGGGCGGGGAGGGCGGCCCGACCCAATTGTCGATCGACGTGCGCGTGCAGGCGGCGCTCGAGGACGAGCTGCGCAAGGCCGCCGCCGAGTTCACGCCCAAGGGCGCGGTCGGCGTCGTGACCAATGTCCACACCGGCGAGATCCTCGGCTTGGCCAGCCTGCCGGACTACGACGCCAACAAGGCCGGCGAGGCGACGGACGACCAGCGCCTGAACCGCGCCGCCGCCTCGGTCTACGAGATGGGCTCGACCTTCAAGGCGTTCACGGTCGCGATCGGCCTGGACACCGGCGTGGCGACGCCGGCCTCGACCTTCGACGCGCGTGAGCCCTTCAAGCTGGGCTATCGCACCATTCACGACTACCACGCGGCCAAGGCGATCCTGACCCTGGTCGAGGTGTTCAAGCACTCGTCGAACATCGGCACCGCCATGCTGGCCGAGAAGATCGGCGGCGAGCGCCTGTCGCGTTACTTCACGGCCCTGGGGCTGACCAAGCCGGCCAAGGTCGAGCTGATGGAGTCGGCGCGTCCGCTGACGCCGCGCAAGTGGGACATGGACGCGGTGGCCTCCACCTCGTTCGGCCACGGCATGAACGTCAGCCCGCTGGCGCTGGCCCAGGCGATGGGCGCGCTGCTGAACGGCGGCAAGATGCTGCCGCTGACGATCAGGAAGATGCCCGACGGCGTGCGCCCGGAAGGGACCCGCGTGATCTCGGAAGCCACCTCGGCCGAGATGCTGAAGATCATGCGCGCCAACGTCATCCCGGGCGAGGGCGGCAGCGGCGGCAAGGCCGACGTGCCGGGCCTGTCGGTCGGCGGCAAGACCGGCACCGGCGAGAAGTACGACCCCTCGATCCGCGGCTACAACCACCAGCGCCAGGTGTCGTCGTTCGCGGCGGTGTTCCCGACCGACGGTCCGCTGGAGGCCGACCGCTACTTTGTTCTGATCCTGATGGACGAGCCGCACGGCACGGCCAAGTCGTACGGCTTCTCGACCGGCGGCTGGGTCGGGGCGCCGGCGGCCGGCAAGGTCATCGAACGGATCGCGCCGTTCCTGGGCGTGAAGAGAAAGCAGGACCTGGTGACCCTCGCCGATCCTAACAAGAACGCCGCTCCGGAGGCGGGCCTATGACCAAGCGTTTGTCGGACCTGTTTAACCGTCCCTTCGCCAACGACCCGGTGATCGCTGGCGTCACCGCCGACAGCCGCAAGGTCACCGCTGGCTGGCTGTTCGCCGCCCTGCCGGGGACCAAGGTCGACGGTCGCGACTTCGCGCCGGGCGCCGTGGCCCAGGGCGCCGCCGCCGTGCTGGCGCCGGAAGGCGGGCTGGAAGGTCTCGGCGTGCCCGTGGTGCGCTCGGAGGACGCCCGCCGCGCCTACGCCCTGGCCTCGGCCGCCTTCTGGGGCAAGCAGCCGGCCATGTGCGTGGCCGTCACCGGCACCAACGGCAAGACCTCGGTCGCGGGCTTCTGCCGCCAGATCTTCGCTCAGCTGGGCCACAAGGCCGCCAGCATGGGCACCCTGGGCGTCGTGGTCAGCGAGGCGGGCCAGCCCGACCAGCAGCTGACCCCGCCTGGCCTGACCACGCCGGACGCCGGCGACGTCGCCGAGATGATCGCGCGCCTGGCCGACATGG
>JAYRLX010000012.1:0-27015 GCA_041905125.1 Caulobacter sp.
GGTGTCCGACTGAGCCGCGACGCCGCTGACCGAGCCGACGCGGTTGATCGTGTCCGGACCGCGCTCGGCGGCGGTCACGTTCGGCGGGGCGATGCCGAGGTTGACCCAGTTCATGCCGTGCTGAGCGGCCAGGATCGTCAGGCTGGCCAGGGCGTGAGCCTTGTCGCCGGCGAAGCTGTGCGAGTTGGTGAAGCCGGCGGCCAGCTTGTCCTTCCAGGCGCCCGTGAAGAACGCCGCCGAGGTGGCGTCGGCGAACACTTTGAACACGCCCGAAACGTCGCCCATGTAGGTCGGCGCGCCGAAGATCACGGCGTCGGCCTTGGTGATCTCCTCGATGAACGGGCCGAAGTCCTGGGCCGCGCTCTCGATCTTCAGCAGCACCGGCGTCTGGCCGGCGTCACGGACGCCCTCGGCGACTTTCTGGGCCAGAACCTCGGTGTGGCCGTAACCCGAGTGATAGGCGATGGCGACGGTGGTCATGATGATCCCTCCAATTGGGAACTGAAACGGTAGCGATTACGTAATAAGCGCAAGCGCGGCCGCCAGAGGGATCAGCAACAAAAGTTGGTGCAATTTTTCTGTAGGGGATTTTCAGGCCGGCTAAAGGCGCGCCGGCGAAGCCTAATGCGCGTCGGCGAGGAGGTCGGCGACCGTGATCTGGCCCAGGCGCGCGGCCGCGGCGGCGTCGGCCGCCTCGATCGCCGAACGGACCGCGTCGGGGATCTTCTCGCCGACCGGGCAGCCCTTGACGCCCTTGGGCGCGACGCCGAGGTGGGCGCAGCCGTTGACGGCCTTCAGGACGACGTCGAGCGTGATGGTCTCGGCGGGCTTGAGCAGCCAGGCGCCGCCGTTGGCGCCGGCGCGCGCGCCGATCAGCCCCGCCTTGCCCAGCATGGCGGTGACCCGGCGGACCACGACCGGATTGGTCGGGACCGAAGCGGCCAGCTCGGCGCTGGCCACGGCGCGGTCGGCGGAAAACGCCTCCTTGTGCGCCAGATAGGCCAGGGCGTGGGCCGCCACGGGGAATTTTTGACTGTCGGACATCTCTACCGGGAACGTAAGGTTGTCGCGAGCGCGTTCAACTGAAAACTGTTTAATCCTGACGTCGCCGCGCGATGCGACGTTAGGGGACGATTGAACCCATCGTAAATTGGGTGTATCGCGCCGCGCTTGATCGATATGGGTCGGCCGACAGCGTTTTGCGAGGGCGGCCCGGAGGGATTGAATGGCTTCCGAAGCCTCAGGCGCACCCGCTTCCGACTGCGCCCCCGCGTCTTCCGACATTCCATCGCAGGATGGCGGCCCGCACAACGGGTCAGGGAACGGCCATGACCTGAAGGGTCACGGCTTCCTCGCCATGGCCTTGGGCTCGATCGGCGTCGTCTTCGGCGACATCGGCACCAGCCCGCTGTACGCCCTGCGCGAAGCCCTGGCGCACTCGCGCAGCACCACCGCGACCGAGCACGCGGTGCTGGGCGTCGTGTCGCTGGTCCTCTGGACCCTGACGCTGTTCGTGACGATCAAGTACGTCATCTTCTTTATGCGCGCCGACAACAAGGGCGAGGGCGGCACCCTGGCCCTGATGGCCCTGGCCCAGAAGGCTCTGGGCGGCGCGGGCCGCAAGCGATCCGTGGCGGTGTTCTTCCTCGGCGTGATCGGGGCGGCGCTGTTCTATGGCGATGGCATCATCACGCCCGCCATCTCGGTGCTTTCGGCCGTCGAGGGCCTGAAGGACGCGCCGCACGTCGGACGGGCCTTGTCGCCCTACATCCTGCCAATTTCGGCGGGCATCCTGATCGCGCTGTTCCTGGTGCAGGCCAAGGGCACGCACCGGATGGCCTCGCTGTTCGGCCCGATCACGGCCGTCTGGTTCCTGATCCTGGGCGCCCTGGGCGCCTGGCACCTGGCCGACGACCTGTCGATCTTCCGCGCCTTCAATCCCTGGTACGGCCTGCGCTTCCTGCTGGAGAACGGCTTCCTGGGCTTCGTCATCCTGGGCAGCGTGTTCCTGGTGGTCACCGGGGCCGAGGCCCTCTACGCCGACATGGGCCACTTCGGGAAACGCCCGATCCAGGCCGCCTGGCTGTGCCTGGTGTTCCCCTGCCTGGCGCTGAACTATCTGGGCCAGGGCGCCCTGGTGCTGAACCACCCCGCCGCCCGCCACAACCCGTTCTGGGAGATGGTCCCGAGCTTCGCCTACTGGCCCGTGCTGCTGATGGCCACGATCGCCACCGTCATCGCCAGCCAGGCCGTGATCACCGGCGCCTTCTCGATGACCCAGCAGGCCGTGCAACTGGGCCTGCTGCCGCGCATCGAGATCAAGCGCACGTCCGAGACCCAGGCCGGCCAGATCTTCGTCCCGGCCGTCAACCAGTTCCTGCTGATCGGCGTGCTGGTGCTGCTGTTCGCGTTCCAGAGCTCGCACAAGCTGGCCAGCGCCTACGGCATCGCCGTCACCGGCGCGATGTTCGTCGACACCCTGCTGGCCTATGTCGTCATCCGCCGGATCTGGAAGTGGACCCTGTGGCAGACCGCTCTGCTGCTGGTGCCGCTGGCGGCGCTGGACTCGGTGTTCATCGCCTCGAACATGCTGAAGATTCCCGACGGCGCCTGGCTGCCGCTGGTGTTCGGCGGCGTGCTGGTGCTGATCATGTGGACCTGGACCCGCGGGGCCTCGATCCTGTCGGCCAAGACCCGCCGCGACAGCGTGCCCCTGGTCGACCTGATGGAGATCCTGCGCGCTCGCGCCCCGCACCGCGCGCCCGGCACGGCGATCTTCCTGACCTCCGATCCGGACATGACGCCGGTCGCCCTGATGCACAACCTCAAGCACAACAAGGTCCTGCACGAGCGCAACGTCATCCTGACGGTCCGCACCACCGAGACGCCGCGCGTCAACGAGGAGGACCGGGTCAAGATCGAGAAGGTCAACGACGACTTCAAGAAGGTCGTGGTCAGCTACGGCTTCATGGAAAGCCCGAACATCCCCAAGGCCCTGGCCGTGTGCCGCAAGCAGGGGCTGAAGTTCGACATCATGGCCACCAGCTTCTTCTTAGGGAGACGCTCGATCGTGCCGTCGGCCAACAGCGGCATGCCGCTGTGGCAGGACCGGCTGTTCATCTACCTGATGAAGAACGCCGCCAACCCGACGGACTTCTTCAAGATCCCGCCCGGCCGCGTGGTCGAGCTGGGCGCCCAGGTAACGGTGTAGGGCGTGGAGACGACTCTCCGCGTCCTGGGCGACGGTCTGTCGATCGCGGCCCTGGCCATCATCGCCGCCACCGCCCAGGGCGCCTGGAAGCGCATTCCCCAGGGCGTGGCCGTCCCGATGCAATGGGGCTTCGACGGCAAGCCGACCTGGCGCGCGCCCAAGGCTCTCGGCCTGCTGCTGATCCCCGTGATCGCGATCGTCGTCCTGCTGTCCTTCACCCTGACCCAGGCGACGTTCACGACCGATCCGGTGCGCGCGACGATCATCTTCCTGGTCCGCGCCACGATCGCCGCCAGCCTGGCGCTCTCCCAGCTTTTCCACCTGCGGTTCGTCATCAAGACGCTGCAGGATGAGGGTCAGCTCTAGCGGCGCTCATTTGAGCTTGACCCGCGCGTCCTGATCCCGTTGAAGGCGCGCGACTTTGTGTTTCTCTCCGGAAGGACCCCTCATGGCCGACAAGTCCGTGAAGAAGGTCGTGCTCGCCTATTCGGGCGGCCTCGACACCTCGATCATCCTGAAGTGGCTGCAGACCGAGTACGGCGCGGAAGTCGTGACCTTCACGGCCGACCTCGGCCAAGGCGAAGAGATCGAACCGGCGCGCGCCAAGGCTCTGGCCGCCGGCGTGAAGCCCGAGAACATCTTCATCGAGGACGTGCGCGAGGAGTTCGTCCGCGACTACGTCTTCCCGATGTTCCGCGCCAACACGGTCTATGAGGGCCAGTACCTGCTGGGCACCTCGATCGCCCGTCCGCTGATCGCCAAGAAGCAAATCGAGATCGCCCGCAAGACCGGCGCCGACGCCGTCAGCCACGGCGCGACCGGCAAGGGCAACGACCAGGTCCGCTTCGAGCTCGGCTACTACGGCCTCGAGCCCGACATCACCGTGATCGCCCCCTGGCGCGAGTGGGACTTCAAGTCCCGCGAGGCCCTGCTGGACTTCGCCGAGAAGCACCAGATCCAGATCACCAAGGACAAGCGCGGCGAGGCCCCGTTCAGCGTCGACGCCAACCTGCTGCACTCGAGCTCGGAAGGTAAGGTCCTGGAGGACCCGGCGGTCGAGGCCCCCGAGTTCGTCCACATGCGCACGATCGCGCCGGAAGACGCGCCGGACAAGCCGACCATCATCACCATCGACTTCGAGAAGGGCGACCCGGTCGCCATCGACGGCGTGGCGATGAGCCCGGCCACCCTGCTGACCAAGCTGAACGAGCTGGGCCGCGACAACGGCATCGGTCGCCTCGACCTGGTCGAGAACCGCTTCGTCGGCATGAAGTCGCGCGGCGTCTACGAGACCCCCGGCGGCACCATCCTGCTGGCCGCCCACCGCGGCATCGAGAGCATCACGCTGGACCGCGGCGCGATGCACCTGAAGGACGAGCTGATGCCGAAGTACGCATCGCTGGTCTACAACGGCTTCTGGTTCTCGCCCGAGCGCGAGATGCTGCAGGCCGCCATCGACTACAGCCAGACCAAGGTCTCGGGCCAGGTGCGCGTGAAGCTCTACAAGGGCAATGTTACGGTCATCGGCCGCACCAGCCCCTACTCGCTGTACGACCAGGACCTGGTCACCTTCGAGGAAGGCAAGGTCGCCTACGACCACCGCGACGCCGGCGGCTTCATCAAGCTGAACGCCCTGCGCCTGCGGGTCCTGGCCAAGCGCGACAAGCGCGGCTAGGCCGGGGTTAGAGCGATAGGATTGAGGGCGTCGCGGGGCAACTCGCGGCGCCTTTTTTCTTGGGGCGGAGAAGAGCGGCCGCGAGCGGACCCCTCTCTCTTTGAGAGAGGGAGGGGCCCATGCGAAGCATGGGAGGGTGAGAGGTTTCGAGGTAGTGCAAGCATGAACCCAGCGCCTATGCATCGTTCCGGCGGCCCATGGGTTTTGGCCGCGTTCTTGGCTGGCGTCGCCGCAGCGGCGATCGAGCTTTGCTACCTATTCCACATACCACCGTTCCAGGCTGATCTCGGAATTCAGGCGAGCGGTGGGCTGCTTTTGGCTTGGCTTGTCCTGACGATCATCGCGTTTCGGCAGAGGGCGCGCCGAGCGTGGCTAGCGCTACTGCCAGCGCCCGTCGCTCTTATTGGTCCTGGATTGTTGGCTTTGTTGGTGGCTGGCTGCAGCCTGAATGCTGCTAGCTGTCCGTAGGGCTGTCTTACCCAAAGCAGGCTCGGATCGCTCACGCCTCTCACCCTCCCACCGCTTCGCGGCGGGCCCCTCCCTCTCTCCATGAGAGAGGGATCTTCGCGCGATCGCCCTAAACCCGATTGTACGGATACCGGTCGCGGATCATCCGCTGGAAGAACCGGCCCTTGGACGGCGCGCGGAAGAAGGCCCGGCCGACGCGCTCGGGGACGCCGACATAGACGTATTCGTCGCCGTCGCTGAACGTCACGAACAGCTTGCCGTGCTCGGGGGAGTAGTCGATCTCTTGGATCGCCGTGGAGTCCACATGCATGGCTTTACGAAGCCTCCGCGAAGGGTCGTTCAGTCCTAGGAGCGAACGAAACCCGGCCGGGTTCCCGGCGTGCGACCGCCTGATAGTCCTGTGATCGCCGCGTGCAAACTCAGGGCGAATACGAATAGTGTCGCTGCGTAGCGGCGCGAAGCCGCGGGGAGGAAACCGAAAGATGCATCAGTCTCACGCCTTGGTGGCGATCGTCACCCTGCTGTCCCTGCTGGTCTATGTCTGGATGATCCTGCGCATTCCCGGCGCCCGTCGGCGGACCGGCATCGACGCCCCGGCCATGACCGGCGATCCGGAACTGGAGCGCCACATCCGCGTCCAGGCCAATACGGTCGAGTGGCTGGTCATCTACCTGCCGGCGCTGTGGCTGTTCGCGATCTACTGGAACGATCTGGTCGCCGCCGCCCTGGGCGTCATCTGGATGATTGGGCGGATCGTCTACGCCCTCGGCTACGCCGCCGACCCGAAGAAGCGCGAGCTGGGCTTCATCATCCAGGCGCTGGCGACGGCGGTGCTGGTGTTCGGCGCCCTGGGCCGGGCGATCTGGATTTACGTGACGATCGGCGCCTGAAGTCCCTTTGAGGCCCATGGCGCGGCGGCCTATATCCGCGCCATGGACCACCTGCCCGTCGATCCCGCCCGCTACGGCGCCTTTCTGGTCGCCATGTTCGTCATGGCCATCACGCCCGGCCCGGCGAATCTGTTCGCCATCGCCACCGGCATGGAGCGCGGCAAGGGCGCGGCCCTGCTGGGCGTGGTCGGCATGAACACCGCCACCCTGGTCTGGTTCACCGGCTCGGCCCTGGGCCTGGGCGCCCTGATCATCGCCTTCCCCAAGGCCTTCCACGTCCTGGCCCTGGGCGGAGCGGCCTATCTGGTCTGGCTGGGGCTGAAGTCCTTGTGGGCGGGGATCAGGAACCTCGAAAGCCACGCCTCGGCCACCGTGCGGGCGGGACGCTCGGCCTTCCTGGACGGGTTCATGGTCCAGATCGCCAATCCGAAGATCCTGCTGTTCTTCTCGGGCGTGCTGCCGCCGTTCCTGGACATCAAAAGACCTTTGGCCCCGCAGCTCGTGATGTTCGCCTGCGCGACCATCGGCATGGACCTGATCAGCATGTCCAGCTACGGCCTCGGCGGCGCGGCCCTGTCCAGCCGCATGAACGAACCCGGCTTCCGCCGCGGCTTCGCCCTCCTGGTCGGCGCGCTGCTGATCACCGCCGCGATCCTGATCGTCTCGCGCGGGTGACCCCGACACCCTAGATTTCAAAACGGTTGCAAACTGCGCCTTGGCGAAACCACAAAGCCCGGCCAGAGTTGACTCCAAACACCGAGGACTCCGCTTGAAGGAGCAAGTCATGTCCATGAAGAAGGTCGCCGTCGCCGCGGCCCTGGCGATCGCCGCAGGACTTTCCGCCTGCGCCACCCCCACCCCGTACCAGCCGAAGGTGACCTCGGGCGCCGTTACGGGGGGCTTCTCCGAACAGAAGCTGGAGGGCGACCGCTATCGCGTGACCTTCGCCGGCAACAGCCTGACCTCGCGCGAGACGGTCGAGCGCTACCTGCTCTATCGGTCGGCCGAGCTGACCGTCCAGCAAGGCTATGACTGGTTCGAGACCGCCGATCACCGCACCGACCGTACGGCGCGCACCTATGTCGAGCCCGATCCGCTGGCGCGCCCGGCGTTCGGCTGGGGCCCTTACGGCTACTGGCGTCCGGCTTGGCGCTATTACGGCCCGGCCTACGGCTGGCGCAGCTGGGACCCCTTCTGGGGCGACCCCTTCTTCGCTGATCGCGCCGAGGTGCGCACGGTCGAGAAGTTCGAAGCCGCCGCAGAGATCGTGATGCACAAGGGCCAGAAGCCGCAGGGCGATCCCCGCGCCTATGACGCCCGCGAGATCATGGCCAACCTGGCCAGCACGATCCAGCGCCCGGCGCCGCCGAAGTAGGTAAAGAGAGATGCTCCCCCGCGATGCGGGGGAGCTGTCACGGAGTGACTGAGGGGGCGAGCTCGGCGAACGCCGCGTTAGCCCCCTCCGGCCCTCTGGGCCACCTCCCCCGCATCGCGGGGGAGGAACTAGCGCCTCTTACCGCGGCGCCATGCGGATGCCGCCGTCGAGGCGAACGTCCTCGCCGTTGAAGTAGCCGCAGGTGATCATCGTCAGGGCCAGTTGGGCATATTCTTCCGGATAGCCCAGACGCTTCGGGAACGGCACCGAGGCGGCCAGGCCCGCCTTCACCGCCTCCGGCGCGCCGTTCATCAGCGGGGTGTTGAAGATGCCCGGTAGGATGGTGTTGACGCGGATGCCCTCGCCCATCAGGTCGCGAGCGATCGGCAGGGTCATGCCGACCACGCCGCCCTTCGAGGCCGAATAGGCCGCCTGGCCCATCTGGCCGTCCTCGGCCGCCACCGACGCGGTGTTGACGATCGCGCCGCGCTCGCCGTCCTGCAGCGGCTCCAGGTCCAGCATGCCCTTGGCCGACTTGGCGATGCAGCGGAACGTGCCGACCAGGTTGATCTGGATGATGCGGTCGAAGGCGTCGAGCGGGAAGTGCTTGGTCTCGCCGGTGGCCTTGTCGCGGCTGGCGGTCTTGGCCGCGTTGCCGGTGCCGGCGCAGTTGACCAGGATGCGCTCCTGGCCGTGGGCGGCGCGGGCCTTTTCGAAGCCGGCGTCGACGTCGGCGTCGCTGGTCACATTGACCTTGCAGAACACGCCGCCGATTTCCTTGGCGACCTCTTCGCCGCGCGCCTCGTTCATGTCGAAGATGGCGACCTTGACGCCTTGCGCCGCGAGGGCGCGGGCGGTGGCCTCGCCGAGGCCCGAAGCGCCCCCGGTCACGACGGCGGCGACGGTGTTGTCGAGTTTCATGGGCGTTTCCCCTTAGCTTCGCGTTTGATCGGTTCGCGTTTAGGATCGAACTTGGAACAGAGGTTTAGACCGATGAGCGGCGACGCCAAACCGTCCCCCGACGTAAACGTCAACGACGTGCTGGACCCGGCCAAGGCGTTGGTCCCCGCCACCGTGCGCGTCAACGAGGAGCGCGTCGAGCGCGGCTTCCTGCCCAAGATCCGCAAGGTCGCCGCCAAGGTCCCCTTCGCCGCCGACGCCCTGTCGGTCTGGTGGTGCGCCCGCGATCCCGAGACGCCGACGGCGGCCAAGGGCATGATGCTGGCGGCCCTGGCCTATTTCGTCCTGCCCACCGACGCCCTGCCCGACATCCTGCCGGTGATCGGCTTCACCGACGACGCGGCGGTGTTCGCGGCCCTGATGGCGATCCTGGGCCGGACGCTGAAGCCCCGCCACAAGGAAGCCGCCCAGGCTTTCCTGCAGAGACTGGCCGACGAAGGCTGAGCTTTAGCCTGCGTAGTTGAAGCTCGTCTTGCCGTAGACCCCCACGAGATCGATGGCGAAGGTCGCGCCGTCGGCCAGATCGGTGAGGAAGGCGTCGTTGGCCTTCGAGTACATCCCGACGTCGGCCTTCGCGGCTTCGGCCAGCAGCCAGCCGACCATCGCCGCCTTGGTCCCGATGCCCGCCGCCCCGTCACCGCCGTAGCTGGCGAAATAGTCGACCCGCGTGTCGATCAGGGCATGGACCTTCGCATCGGTCGGCGTGCCGCCGAAGATCGTCCTATAGGCCTCCCGCGCCGCTTCGAAGAGGCTGAGAGACCCGTACTTCGCAGCAAAGGTCGCCTTGCCCTCGCCGTCTTTGCCGAGATTGACCGCGAAGTTGATGTAGCGGTTCTCAAGGTTGAACGACTGATAGTAGGCGCCGTTCAGGTTGTTGGGGTTCGGCCCCTTTGCGGAGACCAGATAGTCCACACCGGCTTCAGACGGTATTTTCCCCGTAAAGAACTGATAGCTCATCGTTGCTACGGAGGTCGTCTCGTCCGCGCGCTTGACCATTTCAGCCACGCCCTTGGCGGCCGTCCACCAGTAACTGCCCACGAGGGAGGAGATTTCAGTCGGCAGGGACACACGCAGAATGTTCTGGCCCGCGATGTCCATGGCGCGGTCGTGCACGACGAGGTTGATGCCCTGGTCTGAAAAGGTCAGCAGTTCGACGCTGTTCAGCGTATCGACGCCCTCGCTTCCCGCTTTATCAGCGACGGTCCAAACACCGTCAGCGACATGACTCACGACATAGTTGCTGAAGGGCTTGTCATAGACGGCGTTGTCCAGGCCCGACGCTCCGTTGATGACGTCGTTGCCGGCGCCGCCGTAGAAGTCGTCATCGTCCGCCCCGCCCGTCATCGTATCAACGCCCGAGGTCAAATAGGCGATCGCGCCATGACGATCACCCGCGCGCAAATAGGCCATGAACGTGGCCGCCGACAGGTTCAGTTCGCTCATGTCGACGAGCAGTAGACCGCCCAAGAAGGTCTGGTACTGCGTGATCGTACCACCCGTCAGTTGACCGTTCTCGTAGATGAGATTCGCGCCGTAGAACTCGGCGTGCGTCAGACCGCTTTGAAGGACATAGCGCGTCGGCGTCATTATTGTCGCTGGCAAGTTCAGCAAAGCCGGCAAGTTCGCCTTTTCCATGTCGATGACGCCGCCGGGCTTCACGGTTATAACGGCCATGGATTTCCCCTGCTTGCCGGCATGCTCGACCAGACGTAGAGCGCGCTTCGCTTCTGGAGCATGATAGCGCTGGTTTCAAGTCGCATTCACGCGCGGAAAAGTCGTGGATGCAGAGCTCCATCCGGCTGGCGATGATCGGCGCCGTGGCGGCTTCGGCCACGCGACGACGAGGCCGGCGTCACCAGTACCTCTCCATGATCTCCCGCGCCCAGTCGGGCTCGCGGACTTCGCCGCGCGGGGCGAAGCCGCTCATGACGGGCTTGATGTCGAGCACCGGCGTGCCGTCGATCGCGTCCAGGCCTTTCACCTCCAGGATCCGCCCATCGACCGCCACGACCTCGCAGACCGTCACGCCGATGCGGTTGGGCCGGTTCTTGCCGCGCTGGGCGAAGATGCCGATGCGCGGCCAGGCCTTATTGCCGCGCGGGTGGCGCGCGCCGGTGACGATCTGGTCGTCGGTCACCTTGTCGAAGACATAGACGATCTCGGCATGGCTGAAGGTGTCCAGGCCCATCAGCGCCTCCTCGTCGAAACGCTCCGGGTCCAGAACGATCCGGGCGCGGCTCTCGCCCCAGTCATCGTCCTCGGGAACGTCGCGGCCGCCCTCGACCCGTCCGATCGGGATCATTTCGATCGCCATGTGCTCTCCTTCGTGTGCGACAGGTTGTCGCGGGGCCAGGACCGCCTAAGTTGGTCGGATGATCGAAGCTCTCCTCGCGAAGATGATCAAGACCGGCGACCTCACGGCGCATCTGCCCGGAGGCCGCGTCGTCAAGGCGGGGGACGGTTCGGGCCCGCCCGTCGTCATCCGGATCAATAGCCGGGGCCTGCGGCGCCTGGCCAATCCCAGCCTGGGCCTCGGCGAAGGCTATATGGAAGGCGACATCGTCTTCGAGCAGGGGACGATCTCGGACCTCCTGACCATCGTCGGCGAGAGCGGCGGCCGCAAACCCAAGCGCGGCTCGGCGTTCAGCCGGTTCCGCAAGGCCGTGAAGCGGCGGATCCAGCAGGTCAACGACCGCGTCGCCTCGCGCCGCAATGTCGCGCACCACTACGACCTGTCGAACGATCTCTACCGGCGCTTCCTCGACGCCGACATGCAGTACTCCTGCGCCTATTTCGAGCGTCCGGACATGACGCTGGAGGAGGCGCAGGCGGCCAAGAAGGCGCTGATCGGCCGCAAGCTGCTGATCCAGCCGGGCATGAAGGCCCTGGACATCGGCTCGGGCTGGGGCGGGTTGTCGATGACGCTCGCCAGCGACTTCGGCGCGCGGATGACCGGGGTGACCCTGTCGACCGAACAGCTGGCGCTGGCGAAGGAGCGCGCCGAGACGGCGGGCCTGTCCGACCGGATTGACTTCCGCCTGACCGACTATCGCGACTTGAACGAGCCGTTCGACCGCATCGTCTCGGTCGGCATGCTCGAGCACGTCGGCGC
Source organism: Caulobacter sp. (assembly GCA_041905125.1). Taxonomy (GTDB): domain Bacteria; phylum Pseudomonadota; class Alphaproteobacteria; order Caulobacterales; family Caulobacteraceae; genus Caulobacter. Next base: position 11,692 of record JAYRLX010000012.1, read on the forward strand.
CCCGAATTTCCAGACCTATTTCGAGACCATCGCCCGCCTGCTCGACGAGGACGGCGTGGCCCTGGTGCATTCGATCGGCAAGATGCATGGGCCGGGCGCGACCAACGCCTTCACCCAGAAATACATCTTCCCCGGCGGCTACATTCCGGGCCTGTCGGAGATCGTCGCGGCGATCGAGAAGGCGGGCCTTTGGATCACCGACATCGAGATCCTGCGGCTGCATTACGCCGAGACCTGCCGCATCTGGCGCGAGCGGTTCATGGCCGATCCGGACATCCCGCAGATGTTCGACGCGCGGTTCCGCCGGATGTGGGAGTTCTACCTCGCGGGCGCGGAGCTGGGTTTCCGGCACGGCGGCCACATGGTCTTCCAGATCCAGCTGGCCAAGAAGCGCGACGCGGTTCCGCTGACGCGGGACTACCTGTTGCGAGCGCGCGATTGACGACGGCGGCGGCGGCGTTCATAGGCGCCGCCTGATTTTCCGTGAAGGAGCCGCCATGGCCCCGTTCCGCGTGGCGGACCTTCTGCGCCGCAAGCCCGTCGCCCAGATCGAGGGCGAGCATCCGCCCGAGAGCCTGCACCGCTCGATCGGCCTGTTTCAGCTGACCATGCTGGGCGTCGGGGCCACGATCGGCACCGGCATCTTCGTGGCCCTGACCACCGCCGTGCCCGCCGCCGGCCCGGCCGTGATCCTGTCGTTCGTGCTGGCGGGGATCACCGCCGCCCTGACGGCGCTGTGCTACGCCGAGCTGGCCTCGACCATTCCGGTGTCGGGCTCATCCTACTCCTACGCCTACGCGACGCTGGGCGAGTTCGTGGCCTTCATCGTCGGCGCCTGCCTGCTGTTGGAGTACGCCGTCTCGGCCTCGGCCATCGCCGTGGGTTGGGGCCAGTACCTGAACGAGATGCTGGTCGACCTGATCGGCTGGCGGCTGCCCGACGTGATCGCCAAGCCGCCCGGCGCGGGCGGGATCGTCAACCTGCCGGCCGTGGTGCTGGTCGGGGCCTGCATGGTGCTGCTGCTGCGCGGGGTCAAGGAATCGACCACCGTCAACGCAGTGCTGGTCGTGCTGAAACTGCTGGTCCTGCTGTTCTTCGTCGTGATCGCCTTCAGCGGCTTCCACGCCCGCAACCTGACGCCGTTCATGCCGATGGGCGTCGCCGGCGTCGGGGCGGCGGCGTCTTCGATCTTCTTCTCGTACATCGGCATCGACGCGGTCTCGACCGCGGGCGAGGAGGTCAAGGACCCGCGCCGCACCTTGCCGCTGGGCATCGTGCTGTCCCTGCTGATCGTCACGGCCATCTACATCTTGGTCGCCCTGGCCGCCGTCGGCGCCCAGCCCTGGACCGCCTTCAAGGGGCAAGAGGCGGGACTCGCCGTCATCCTGCGCAACCTGACGGGCCAGGCCTGGACCTCGCTGGTGCTGTGCGTGGGCGCGATCGTCTCGATCTTCTCGATCACCCTGGTCGTCATGTACGGCCAGACACGGATCCTCTACGCCATGAGCCGCGATGGTTTGCTGCCCAAGGTCTTCCAGCGCCTGCACCCGAAGACCCGCAGCCCGGACCTCAACACCTACATCGTCGCGGCCTTCATCGGCGTTCTGGCGGCCTTCGTGCCGCTGGACGTGCTGGTGAACCTGACCAGCATGGGCACGCTGATCGCCTTCGCCATCGTCTCACTAGGCGTGATCATCCTGCGCCGGACGCAGCCGGATCTGCCGCGCGGCTACAAGGTCCCGCTGTATCCGGTCGTTCCGGTCCTCAGCGTGGCGTTCTGCGGCTACCTGATCATCGGCCTGCCGCTGGACACCTGGGCGCTGTTCGCGGTCTGGGTCGCGGGCGCGTGCCTGATCTATTTCGGCTACTCGGTGCGGAATTCGAGACTGGCGTAAGCGGCCTGGGATCGGGCGGGCTAGGCGCGGGACCGATCCTTGCCGTCAGGCCCGGCCGATGGTCAGATATCCAACGACCAGAAGCGCGGCGAACACGATCACGGCATACGGCAATGCGACGAACGGCGCGGCCATGAGGCGCAGCGTAGCGCCCAACTTCCCATAGCGAGCCCGGTATGACGCGCTCCAGGCCTGAAAGACCTGGAAAGGCTTTACATCCGCCACCTCGCCTCGAAACCATGCCTCGAGCAACGCGATCCGGTCGATGTAGGCGTACTGGAATCCTTTCCAGAACGCTTCCAGCGCCCAGAGACACAGGGCGACCAGGACGGTGGCGAGCACGATCAGGACACTGTGTTCCTTCACGCCGAAGGCCAGGCCAGTTCCCAGCAGCGGTGTCGCCAGCGCCTTGAGTGAAAGGGCGCGTTGATCGAAGGCCTCGTATTGGCCCTGGATCAGCACATACTCCGCCCGCAGGCTATCATGGAGATCCATCGGCGCCCCCTGACTGGGGCTCCGAGCGTCTCGCCACACTCAATAGGCGTCAAGCAGGAAACATCGCGCGTCGATTGACGCGCGCCATCGTCACTCCACCGTCACCGACTTGGCCAGGTTGCGCGGCTGGTCGACGTCGGCGCCCTTCACCACGGCGACGTGGTAGGCCAGCAGCTGGATCGGGGCCGACATGACCAGGGTCGAGACCAGCGGATCCGAGGCCGGCGCCGTGACGACGACCTTGGCGCCCGCCGGCGCGTGCTTCACGCCCTCGGTGTCGGTGATGAAGATCACCTGGCCGCCGCGCGCCATCACCTCGCTCATGTTCGAGGCCGACTTCTCGAAATAGCTGTCGTGCGGGGCCAGGATGACGATCGGCGTCTGGTCGTCGACCAGGGCGATCGGGCCGTGCTTCAGCTCGCCGGCGGCGTAGCCCTCGGCGTGGATGTAGCTGATCTCCTTCAGCTTCAGCGCGCCTTCCAGAGCCAGGGCCGACATCGGGCCGCGGCCGAGATAGAGCACGTCGCGGGCCTTGGCGACGTCGGCGGCGATCTCCTTGATGGCGTCTTCCAGGCCGATGGCCTCGGCGATCAGGCGCGGGGCCTCCAGCAGCACCTTCACCAGCCGCTGCTCCTCGGCCGCGTCGATCGTCCCGCGCGCCTTGGCGGCGGCGATGGCCAGGGCGATCATCACGCTGACCTGGGCCGTGAAGGCCTTGGTCGAGGCCACGCCGATCTCGGGTCCGCAGTGGATCGGCCAGACCACGTCGACCTCGCGGGCCATCGTGGACTCCTGGGCGTTGACCACCACCGCGCTCTTCATGCCCTTGGCCTTGCAGTAGCGCAGGGCCGCCAGGGTGTCGGCGGTCTCGCCCGACTGCGACATGGCCACGACCAGGGCGTCCTTGCGGATCGCCGGATCGCGGTAACGGAACTCCGAGGCGATCTCGACGTCGACCGGCAGGTCGGCCAGCTGCTCGATTAGGTACTTGCCGACGACGCCGGCGATGTAGGACGTGCCGCAGGCGACGATCTGGATGCGATCCAGCTTGGCGAAGTCGATGTCACCCGGAACCGAGGCGCGCGAGGTCAGGGTGTCGACATAGGCCGAGATCGTCCGCTGGCAGCCCTCCGGCTGGTCATGGATCTCCTTTTCCATGAAGTGCCGGTAGTTGCCCTTCTCCAGCATCACCGAGGAGGTCGGCACCACGCGGACGGGGCGGTTCACCGCCGCGCCCGAGGCGTCGAAGATGCGATGGCTGTCGTGGTCGAGGGCCACGTAGTCGCCCTCCTCCAGATAGATCACCCGGTTGGTGAAGGGGCCGACGGCCAGGGCGTCCGAGCCCAGGAACATCTCGCCCTGCCCCTCGCCCACCACCAGCGGGCTGCCGCGGCGGGCGCCCAGGATCAGGTCCTTCTCGCCCTCGATCAGCACGGCCAGGGCGTAGGCGCCGGTCAGTCGGTCCAGCGTGGCCTTGAAGGCGTCCAGGGGCGCCAGGCCCGCCGCCAGCTGGGCGTCGATCAGCTGGGCGATCACCTCCGTGTCGGTGTCGCTTTCGAACGTGCGGCCGGCGGCGGCCAGCTCGGCCTTCAGCTCGGCGAAGTTCTCGATGATGCCGTTGTGGACCAGGGTGACGCGGCCGGCCGTGTGCGGGTGGGCGTTCTTGACGTTCGGCGCGCCGTGGGTGGCCCAGCGGGTGTGACCGATGCCGGTGGTCGCGGGCAGCGGCTGCTCGGCCACCACGGCCTCCAGCGCCTTGATCTTGCCCTGGGCCCGGCGACGCTCGATGTGGTCCCCGACCACCCCGGCGATCCCCGCCGAGTCGTAGCCGCGATACTCCAGGCGCTTGAGGCTCTCGATCAGACGGTCGGCGACCGGTTGCTTGCCGACGATGCCGATAATGCCGCACATGGGCCATGATCCCTTGTAGAACGCGTCACCGGATCGTGCGCGAGCGCTAGCTTTGCGAAGCCGCGTTTAGCACTCGTCCGGGATCGGCTCTGATAAATCTGCATTTCGGATCGTTTCGCGAGCCGAATTTCAGCAAGCCAATCTCTTCTGAATGGCTCAGAATTGGGGCAATGAGCGACCCAACGACTGTACGCTCGCCAAGAGACGACGAAATCACATGAGCAAGCGCGCCTATTTCGGCACCGACGGCATCCGGGGCCAGGCCAACAAGCACCCCATGACGGCCGAGGTGGCCCTGCGCGTCGGCCTGGCGGCCGGCAAGCTGTTCCGCTCGCAGGACGAGCGCCGGCACCTGGTGGTGATCGGCAAGGACACGCGCCTTTCGGGCTACATGATCGAGCCGGCCCTGGTGGCGGGCCTGACCAGCGTCGGCCTGGACGTGCGGCTGTTCGGCCCCCTGCCGACGCCGGCCGTCGCGATGATGACGCGCTCGATGCGCGCCGACCTGGGCGTCATGATCTCGGCCAGCCACAACAACTTCGCCGACAACGGCATCAAGCTGTTCGGCCCCGACGGCTACAAGCTGTCGGACGAGCAGGAGCTGAAGATCGAGGCCCTGATGGACGAGGGCCTGCAGGAGGGCCTCGCCGCCCCGCGCGAGCTGGGCCGGGTTAAGCGGATCGACGACGCCCAGGCGCGCTATGTCGAGATCGTCAAGGCGACCTTCCCGCGCCATCGCAACCTGTCGGGCTTGCGCATCGTCATCGATTGCGCCAACGGGGCCTCGTACAAGGTCGCCCCGACCGCCCTTTATGAGCTGGGCGCCGAGGTCATCTCGCTGGGCGTGTCGCCGGACGGCACCAACATCAACGAGGAGTGCGGCTCGACCCACCCCGAGGCCATGGCCAAGATGGTCCGCGAGTACCGCGCCGACATCGGCATCGCCCTGGACGGCGACGCCGACCGCCTGGTGATCTGCGACGAGAAGGGCGCGGTCGTCGACGGCGACCAGATCATGGCCATCATCGCCGGCGCCTTCGCCAAGGACGGCGCGCTGAAGGGCGGCGGCGTGGTCGCAACGGTCATGTCGAACCTCGGCCTCGAACGCCACCTGAACGCCCAGGGCCTGTCGCTGGAGCGCACCGCCGTCGGCGACCGCTATGTCATGCAGCGCATGCGCGAGGGCGGCTTCAATGTCGGCGGCGAGCAGTCGGGCCACCTGATCCTGTCGGACTTCTCGACCACGGGCGACGGCCTGATCGCGGCCCTGCAGGTGCTGGCGGTGATGGTCGAGAGCGGCCAGCCGATGAGCGCACTGAGCCGCCAGTTCGAGCCGGTGCCGCAGTTGCTGGAGAACGTCCGCTTCGCCGGCGGCAAGCCGCTGGAGGCCAAGAGCGTCAAGGAGGCCATCGCCGACGGCGAGGCCCAGCTGAACGGCTCGGGCCGCATCGTCGTGCGCGCCTCGGGCACCGAGCCCCTGATCCGCATCATGGCCGAGGGCGACGACCCGGCCCTGGTCAAGAAGGTGGTCAAGTCGATCGCCGGCGCGGTGAAGGCGGCCTAGAAGGCCGCCCGCAGGGCCTACCCGACGTCGTCGGTGTGATCGGCGCCGCCCTGGCCGCCGGTCCAGGTCTCGCCGGAGCGCTCCCACCAGTAGGGTTGGCGGACGCGCTTGCCGGTCACCGTCTCGTTCAGGGTCGCCGGATCGTAGAGCCGCCCGCCCAGCATCACGCGGAACAGCTTGTCGCTGTTGCGGATGTCGACGGTGGGATCGGCGTCCAGCACCAGGAGGTCGGCCAGCTTGCCCGTCTCCAGCGAGCCCACGTCCTTGGCGTAGCCCAGCGATCGGGCCGCGTTGATCGTCCCCGCCGCGAGGGCCTCGACCGGGGTCCAGCCGCCGCGAACGAACGACCACAGCTCCCAGTGCGGGCCAAGACCCGCCTGCTGGCCGTGCGCCCCGATGGCCACCTGAACGCCCCGATCGGCCAGCTTCTTGGCCTCGCGCGCCGTGGCGGCGTCGACATAGTCCTCTTCCGGCGCGGCGGGGCGGCGCACGTTGCGCGCGGCCAGCTGGGCCGGCGGGGCGTGCTTCGACAGCAGCGGATGGGTCCAGACGTCCATGTGCTGACGCCAGTACGGATCGGCCGCCAAGCCGCCATAGGCCACGACGAGGGTCGGGGTGTAGTTGGTCTTTGTCTGCGACCACAGGCTGACGATGTCGTCGTAGAAGCGATCCACCGGCAGATTGTGTTCGACGGTGGCGTTGCCGTCCTGAACCAGGGTCACGTCCATGGCGTACAGCGACCCGCCCTCGGGCACGACCTCCATGTTTTCCTTCTGGGCGGCGATCACCACCATCTGGCGCTGGTCGCGGCGCGGCTGGTTGTAGTTCTTGACGCTATTGGCGCCCTGCGCCTTCAGGCGACGGACGTGGGCCAGGGCGTCGTCGAGGCTGTTGATCTCCGCATAGACCCCGGCCGCCTTGGCTCCATAGATGATCTCGCCCGTCGAGAAGGTGCGCGGCGCCAGGATCTTGCCGGCCCGCTGCAGCTCGCCGGCGGGGAAGATCATCGCCGATCGCGACGAGGGATCGTGAATGGTGGTCGTGCCCATGGCCAGGTTGGCCATCGCCGACCAGTTCTGCTGCGGCACCAGGTCGTCCTCGCCCTGCGGCCCGTGGGCGTGGGCGTCGACGAGGCCCGGGATGATCGTCTTGCCGGCGACATCGACCACCTTGGCGTCGGCGGGGACGGAGGTGCTGGCCTTCGGTCCCACCGCGACGATGCGATCGCCGCGAATGACGATCACACCGTTCTCGATGATCCCGCCGCTCTTGTCGGCCATGGTGACGATGCGCGCGCCGGTCAGGGCGACGACGCCCGTCGGCTTGTCGGCGGCCACCTCCATCGACAGGGATAGGCCGGTCTTGACCGGCTTGAACTTGCCCTCGTCCTTGGCCGCGCCGTCGGCGGCGGGGGCGCTGGCGTAGAGGGCCTCGGTGTCGGCCGTGTACAGGATCGGTCCCAGGCTCCAGTGGACCTGCTTGCCGTCCTTGGACCAGTTGATGAACTCGCCGCCCTCGGCGCTGACGCGCGTCACCGGCAGCGGCCCGCCCTTCTGATCGACCGCGACCTCCTGGGTCCCGGGCATCAGCGGCATGACGAAGGCCTGGTAGTTCTGCCGGAACGCCACGTTCCGACCGTCCGGCGAGACCTGATAGTCATAGGCCATCTCGCCGCTGGCGTGGACGCGCTTGGCCTGGCCGTTGAGGTCGGTGCTGACCAGCTGCTGCTTGTCCTTCTCGGACATCAGCATGAACACCCGATCGTTGCTGGCGCCGAACTGGGGGTCGGAGCCTCCGCGCGAGATCCGCACCGGCGCGCCGCCCGTAGAGGCCACGCGATAGACGCCGGGATCCTGCGTCCAGCGCGATGACGTCAGTCCGCCGCTGCGGCGGCGCTCGAACACGATGGTCTTGCCGTCCGGCGAAAAGCGCGGCGCGCCGTAGTGGCCAGGATCGGCGATCACGTCCTTGGCCGCGCCGCCGGCGGCGGAGACGGTCCGCAGACGCCCCAGACCGGCGTCGGTCCAGCCGACGAAGACGATGGTGCGGCCGTCGCGCGACCACGACGGATAGAGCTCGAACTCGGCCTCGTCGCCCGTGACCAGCCGCCGCGGCTCGCCGCCCGCCGTGGACTTGATCCAGAGCTTGCCCAGGGTCTCGAAGACGACCGACTTGCCGTCCGGCGAGACGCTGGCCCAGCGGGGCATCTTGGTCGCGAAGCGGTCGGGGGCGACCTCGATCTGCGGATGGACCGCATCGACGACCACACGGGTGTCGTCGATCTTGAACGGGATCACGCTGGACGCGCCGTCGGCCACATTGACCCGCCGGATCTTGCCGCCCGCCCAGACCACCACGCTGGCGCCGTCGGGCGTCCAGGCCATGTTCGGATAGACGCCGGTGACCGCCCAGGTCTCCTGCACGTCCTGGTCCAGGGCGTCATAGACCTTGCGCTCCTCGCCCGAGACCAGGTCCTTCACATAGAGCTTCGACTTGGCCCGCTCGCGGCGGACGAAGGCGATCTTCTTGCCGTCCGGCGACGGGGTCGGGCGCACCGAGCCGCCCAGGCCCGAGACGGCGGTCGTGACCTCGCCGGTCTCGAGGTCATAGCGCTCGATGTCGAACAGGGTGGTGTTGGAGTCCTGGGCGTATTCGAAGATCGGGCCCGGCGTGACGTTGCGGGTGTAGAAGACGCTCTTGCCGTCGGCCGCGTAGATCGGCTCGCCCAGCTCCTTCTGCAACACCTCGCTGGCGCGCTTGACCAGCTGGACGCCGCCGCCGCCCGAGACGTGGTAGACCCAGACCTCGCCGGTGCCCAGCGAGCGGCCGGTGGTGAAGTGCTTCTTGGCGACGATGAAGCGGCCGTCCGGGCTCCAGCTGGGCTGGTTCAGGAGGCGGAAGTCCTCCTTGGTCACCTGGCGCTTGTCGCTGCCGTCGGCGTTCATCACCCAGATGTTGTCGCCGCCGCCGCGGTCCGAGGTGAAGGCTATGCGCTTGCCGTCCGGCGAGAAGCGCGGCTGCTGGTCATAGGCCAGGCCCTCGGCGATCCGCGTCGGCGTCCCGCCGGCGATCGGCATGACATAGATGTCGCCCAGCATGTCGAAGGCGATCAGCTTGCCGTCGCGCGAGACGTCGACATTCATCCAGGTGCCGTTGTCGACCGCGATGCGCACTTCGCGCGTGGCGACGCCCGGCGGCGCGTTGACGTTCCACTTCTCGGGCTTGTCGGGCTTGGCCGCGCTGGCGGCCGGCGCGCTCGGGGTCCCGGCCGTCTGAGCCAGGGCCGATCCAGACATGAGCAACAAGGCGGCCAGCGCCGTCAGGCGACGATTCATTCGATTTCCCCCATGGCCCTCAGGCGCGTTTGGACGCGACCCTAAGGGGGAAGGCGAACGAAGTCACGGCGGCGCTTGGCGCGCGGGTGGAGGATCGGGCGGGCGCCTAAACCCCCAGCTTCGGCGACTTCAGGCGCCGCTTGTTGACGTGATGGCTGGGGGCCTCGGCCTGGATCTCCTCAGGGTACTCGCCCTTGAAATAGAAGCGCTGCCAGGCCTCCTTGGTGGCCTCGGGGTCGCGCTTGAAGATCAGGTTGTTGAACTCGGTGCGCTTCTCGGCCCAGACGTCGTACTGGCGGCGGAGCTCTGGATTGGAGTTCATCGAGCGGATCACCGGCTGGAAGGCCTCCATCGGCTTGTCCTGGATCAGCATGATGAAGCAGAAGGTCTCGCCCTTCTCGAACCGCACCGTGCCCGGGCGGGTGAACATCCAGTTCATCGTGAAGGGGAAGGGCAGCCAGTCGGTCTCGATCACCCCGGCCAGCGGCTGGATGCCGTCCTTGATGTGGTTGGGCGGCCCCATGGCCATCAGCGACCAGCCCGGCGGGGTGCGGAACAGATAGCCGGTGTGGAAGGTCACCACGCCGCGGGTGAAGTGCGACTTCACGAAGTCCTGGAAGCCCGGATAGGGATGGTCGGGCTGGAACTTGATGCACTCCTGGTGCGCCCCGCCGTCCCAGGTCATCGAGAAGCCGACCGGGCAGAGGATGTCCCAGCCGGTGGTGTTGGCCATGGTCAGCGGCAGGCAGCGATAGGGATGGCGCTCGGCGAACCGGTCCATCCAGGCGCGCTGCGGCCGCCCCGGCACGATCTCCGGCGGGCGGTTCTCGGTGGGATAGCACTCCAGTTCCATGCCGGTCCTTTTCTTGGCTTCCTGCCCCTTGTCGTCTGGTCTAGCCCTGCGGCCCTCCGGCCGTCTAGAGAGACCGCATGAAGACCAGAGCCGACCTGTTCGCCTTCTTCGACGCCCACGGGGTCGACCACAAGACCCTCGACCACCCGCCGGTGTTCCGCGTCGAGGAGGGGCTGGAGATCAAGGCCGCCCTGCCCGGCGGTCACACCAAGAACCTGTTCCTGAAGGACGCCAAGGGCCAGTTGTGGCTGATCTCGGCCCTGGGCGAGACAAGGATCGACCTGAAGAAGCTGCACCACGTGATCGGCTCGGGCCGGCTGTCGTTCGGTCCCGAGGCGATGATGCTGGAGACCCTGGGCGTGACGCCCGGCTCGGTCACCGCCTTTGGCCTGATCAACGACACCGACCGGCGCGTCCGCTTCGTGCTGGACAAGGCGCTGGCCGACAGCGACCCGGTCAACTTCCACCCGCTGAAGAACGACGCCACCACCGCCGTCAGCCAGGCCGGTTTCCGCAAGTTCCTGGCGGCGCTCGACATCGAGCCGATGATCGTCGACTTCGAGGCGATGGCCGTCGTCTGATCCGCCTTGTCAAGCGATCGCGTCATTGCGCCCGCGCCCGCCAGGGACCATCTTGGCGGGTGACGCGTTTCCTGCCCCAGTACCGAATACGAGAGACCCGATGTCCCTGATCGGCGAAAAGCCCCCCGCCTCGGGCAAGAGCGAACATATCAAGGATGGCTCGGACGCCACCTTCATGGCCGACGTCATCGAGGCGTCGAAGACCCAGCCGGTGATCGTCGACTTCTGGGCGACCTGGTGCGGTCCGTGCCGGCAGCTGACCCCGACGATCGAGAAGGTCGTCAACGCCGCCAACGGCGCCGTGAAGCTGGTCAAGATCGACGTCGACGCCAACCCGGGCTTCGCCGGCCAGCTGCGCGTGCAGTCGATCCCGACCGTCTACGCCTTTGTCGACGGTCGTCCGGTCGACGCTTTCCAAGGCGCGTTGCCCGAGAGCCAGGTCAGGGCTTTCGTCGAGAAGCTGGCCAAGGCCGGCGGCGGCGAGAGCCCGCTCGACGAGCTGATCGCCCTGGGCAAGGAATCGCTGGAGATCGGCGACGTCGGCGGCGCGGCCCAGGCCTTCGTCCAGGCCCTGCAAGTCGATCCGACCAACATCAAGGCCATCGGCGGCATGGCGCGCGCCTATCTGATCGGCGGCGACCTGGAAGGCGCGGCCGAGGTGGTCGCCATGGCCCCCGCCGACGCCAAGGACCCCGACCTCGACGCCGCCCGCGCGGCCTTGGCGCTCGCGCAAGAGGCCCCGTCCGAGACCGCCGCCTTCGAGCAGCGCCTGGCCGCCGATCCCGACGACCACGAGGCCCGCTTCGAGCTGGCCAAGGCCCTGGCCGGCGCCGGTCACCTGCAGGCCGCGGCCGACCATCTTCTGACCATCATCGCCCGCGACCGTACGTGGAACGACGAGGCCGCCCGCAAGCAGCTGCTGACCGTGTTCGAGGCCGCCGGCCCGACCTCGGAAGTCGCCAAGCAAGGGCGGCGGAAACTGTCCTCGATCCTGTTCAGCTAAGGTTTCAGCCCACGGAGACTCCATGCCGGCCGTCTATCGAAAGCTTGGCGACCTACCCCTGGTGATCCCGGTCTTTCCCTTGGACGGCGTGCTGCTGCTGCCGGGCGGCCAGCTGCCGCTGAACATCTTCGAGCCGCGCTATCTGAACATGCTGGACGACGCCATGTCCGGCGAGCGGATCATCGGCATGATCCAGACGCGAGCCGGCGGCGACCATCAGCGCCCCGCCCTGGCGCCGGTCGGCTGCGCCGGCCGAGTGACCAGCTTCGCCGAGACCAGCGACGGCCGCTATCTGATCACCCTGACGGGCCTCTGCCGCTTCAAGGCGGGCGAGGAGCTGCCGGTGCGCACGCCCTATCGTCAGGTCCGCGCCGATTTCACGCCCTATGAGCCGGATCTGCGCGAGGACGGCGCGGGCGAGCGCACCGCCGCCGACATCGACCGGCTGCTGGTCGCCCTGCGCCGCTATCTCGACCACCGCGGCCTGGCCATCGACTGGGGCGACGCCGAGAGCGCCCCTTCGGACGCCCTGATCAACAGCCTGGCCATGGCCCTGCCGTTCGATCCGATGGAGAAGCAGGCCCTGCTCGAGGCCGAGACCATCTTCGAGCGCAAGGCCACCCTTACGGCATTGTTGGAGATCGACGCGGCCGGAAGCGACGATGACGAACCGACTTCGATTCAGTAGACAGGCGCCATGACCCAAGCCGCCCCTCCCCCCGTCGATGTCGATCCGCGCCTGCTGGAAGTGCTGGTGTGCCCCGTGACCCGCGGCCCGCTGGAATACGACCGCGCCGCCGGCGAACTGATCAGCCGCTCGGCCAAGCTGGCCTATCCGATCCGCGACGGCGTGCCGATCATGCTGCCGGAAGAGGCGCGGGAGCTCAGCGAGTAGCGGTTACTTGCCCCCACCTGACCTCGCTTCGCGAGGTCGTCCGCCCCCGGAGGGGGCAGAAGGTTCGCGATATCCTTCTTCCCCCTACGGGGGAGGAGCGCCGAAGGCGCGGAGGGGGCCTTAGAGGCTCTGCCCCCGCAGCAGCTTCGGCAAATCCCCCACCCCGCCGCCGGCTTCGTGCATGAAGAACCGCCGCGCCGGGGCGATGCGGTTGACCACCGCCAGGCCGGCGCCGCGCGCGGCGCGCAGCAGCGGGTTGTCGTTCGAGAAAATTCGCACGAAGGCGTCGAAGGCCATCGCATTGGTCACGGTGTCGAACCGCCGCCAGCGGGCGTAGCGCTCCAGCACCGCCTCGGCGCCGATGTCCTCGCCGTTGCGCACCGCCTCGACCAGAACCTCGGCCAGCGCCGCCGCGTCCTTGAGGCCCAGGTTCAGTCCCTGCCCCGCGATCGGGTGCACGCCGTGAGCCGCGTCGCCGATCAAGGCCAGGCGCGGCGCGGTCATCCGCTCGGCCAGCAGCAGCGACAGGGGATAGACGAAGGTCGGCCCCACCACCTCGACGGTCCCCAAGAAATCGCCGAACCGGCGCATCAGGTGGGCGTGGAACATCTCGGGCGAGGCGTGGCGCAGGGCCTCGCCGCGCGCCGTGCTCTCAGTCCAGACCAGGCTGGCGCGCTGCTCGGTCAGGGGCAGGATGGCGAACGGGCCGCTGGGCAGGAAATATTCGTGGGCGACGCCCTCGTGCGGGCGCTCCAGCTTGACGGTGCAGACGACGCCGCTCTGGCCATAGCCCCAGCCGATGTGGCCGATGCCGGCCGCCTGGCGCAGGACCGAGCCGCGCCCCTCGGCGCTGACGGCCAGCGGGGCGGTCAGGGCCCGGCCGTCGGACAGGATCAGGCGCGCCTCGCCGGCGGTGACCTCCAGGTTCTTGGCGGCCATCGGGGCGATGACCGGAATGTCCTTCTCGATCACCGCCTTGGAAAGCGCCGCGCGGATCTGACGGTTCTCGACGAGGTAGCCCAGCGGCTCGCCCTCGATGCGGCCGGAGATCTCGCTGGAGTCGAAACGCAGGAACGAGGCCGACGGCTTGCGGGCCGCCGCGCCGGGCGTCCGGCCGTCGGTGACCAGGATCTGCTCGATGCGCTGGGCGTGCGGCTCGAGGCTCTCGCCCGCGCCGATCGCCCGCCACTGGCGGAACGAGGAATAGGCGATGGCCGAGCTGCGCCCGTCGAAGCTCGGCGCCAGCTGGGCGTCGAACGGCTGGGGATCGACCAGCAGGGGCTTGAGGCCGCCGGACTTCAGGGCCAGGGCCAGGGTGGCGCCGGCCATGCCGGCGCCCGCGATGATCACGTCAGCATCGTAAGCGCGCATGACGGGGATATGGGCCCCGTCTCCAGGGCCTGTCCAGACGCGCGGCTACTTCTTTTCCGCGTAAGGGGCCTTGGCGTCGGCGCGGACCAGACCGCGCGTCGCGTCGCCCACGCCGACGATCACGAACTGCACCGCCAAGGCGCAGAGGATCAGGCCCAGCACCCGCACCACGATGCTCATGCCGATCCGGCCCAGGGCCCGGCTGATCAGCGGCGCGGCCCAGAAGGCGGCCACCACCACCAGCGAGACGGCGGCGATCACCGCCACCCCGATGCCGGCCCCGGCCAGGCCCAGCGGCTTGGCCTCGGCGGCGTAGATGATCACGGTCGAGATCGCGCCCGGCCCGATCAGCAGCGGCATGGCGAACGGCACGATCAGCCGCTCGAACCGCTTCTTGGCGTAGGCGCGAGGCGACTGGTCCTCCAGTCCCTCGGCCGCGTCGGCGAACATGGTGGTGAAGTCATCGCGCACCATGTCGAGGCCGAGAATGAACAGGATGATGCCGCCGGCGATCCGGAAGGCCGGCATCGAGATGCCGAAGAAGGCCAAGAGGCCGACGCCCGTGAAATAGAAGAAGATCAGGAACGCGGTCATGAACAGGCCGATGTAGACGGCCACCATCCGCCGCCCCGCCGCGGCCGCGCCCAGGGTGGCGGCGGCGAACAGCGGCACGTTGCCGATCGGGTCGATCAGGGCGAACAGCGCGACGAAGAAGTTGACGGCGAGTTTGGCCTCGGTCATTCGACGTCCCTACCTTTCAGATCGCGCCCAAGCTTGGCTCTGTCCTAGAGCGGACGGTGACGCGCGCCAACCCCGGGGACTAAAGATGACCGCCGACCCGCGCCTGATCGTGCCGCTCGACCTGCCCACTGTCGACGAGGCCCGCGACATGGTCGAGCGCCTGGGCGACGCGGTCAGCTTCTACAAGATCGGCCTGGAGCTGCTGGCCAGCGACGGCATGACCCTGGCCCGCGAGCTGAAGGCCAGCGGCAAACAGATCTTCCTCGACTGGAAGCTCCACGACATCGGCGCCACGGTCGAGCGCTCGGCCCGCGTCCTGGCCCAGAGCGGCTGCGACCTGCTGACCGTCCACGCCGAGCCCCAGGTGATGAAGGCGGCGGTGCAGGCGCGGGGCGATTCCTCGCTGAAGATCCTGGCGGTCACCGTGCTGACCAGCCTGACCGACGCCGACCTGATCGAGATGGGCTACGCTTTTGGGGCCCGTGAACTGGTCGAGCGGCGGGTGCGCCAGGCCCTTGAAGCTGGCGTCGATGGCGTCGTCTCGTCGCCGCACGAGGCGGGTCTCGCCCGCGAGATCGCCACGGCCGCCGGGAAGCCCGACTTCCTGATCGTCACCCCCGGCGTGCGCCCCTTCTGGTCGGCCAAGAACGACCAGGCCCGCGCCGCCACCCCCGAAGCCG
>JAYRLX010000339.1:0-4470 GCA_041905125.1 Caulobacter sp.
GCGCTGTCGCTGAGCGTCACGGGCCTGGGCGCCATGGCCATCAACCTGTTCTGCGCCTTCACCCTGGTCCGTCACCGCGGCGCGGCCGGCAGTCTCTCCAAGGCCGCCTTCCTGTCGGCGCGCAACGACGTCCTGGCCAATATCGGCATCATCGCGGCCGGACTGCTGACCGTCGTGACCCATTCGATCTGGCCGGACATCGTCGTGGGCCTGGCGATCGCCGTCATGAACCTGGACGCCGCGCGCGAGGCCTGGGAGGCCGCCCGCGAAGAGGCCGCCGAGGCGCCCAGCTAGGCGGTGAACACCCGCCCCTCGCGCGCCTCCACCGGCCAGGGCGCGAGCTTGGCGCCGACGCACG
The DNA here is from genome assembly GCA_041905125.1 of Caulobacter sp. GTDB lineage: Bacteria > Pseudomonadota > Alphaproteobacteria > Caulobacterales > Caulobacteraceae > Caulobacter. Next base: position 359 of record JAYRLX010000339.1, read on the forward strand.
GCCCGCCAACGCAGCCCCCCTCTTCCACCGTGAACACCGCGCCATGCCACGAGCAGGCGATCAGGCCGCCGTCAGGGGTCAGGTAGTGGTCGAGCTGCTGGGCGAGCGGCAGGCCGGCGTGCGGGCAGCGATCGACATAGCCGAACACCGCCTCGCCCCTGCGCACCACGAAGCCATGGAAGCGCTTGTCGCCGATCTGCAAGACGTAGTTCCGCGCGCCGCCGTCGGCTATCAGGTCCAGCGGGCCGAGGTTCACGCCGGCCGGCGTCGACCAGACACGACCAACCGCCGCCGCGCCGCCCTCCGTCAAATCCGCTCGACCGTCTGCTCGATGGCGCCGAAGATCGAGTGGCCCTTAGCGTCCTTCATCTCGATGCGGATCGTGTCGCCGCCCAGCAAGAACGGCGTCTTGGGCGCGCCATGGAGGATCGTTTCGACGGTGCGAAGCTCGGCCAGGCACGAATAGCCAAGGCCGCCTTCGCTGACCGGCTTGCCGGGACCGCCGTCGGCGTCGCGGTTGCTGACCGTGCCCGAGCCGACGATCGTGCCGGCGCAGAGCGACCGCGTCTTGGCCGCGTGGGCCACCAGGGTCCCGAAATCGAAGGTCATGTCGACGCCGGCGTCGGCGCGGCCGAAGTCCTTGCCGTCCAGCTCGACCAGCAGCGCGCCATGCAGCTTGCCGTCCTTCCAGGCCGCGCCCAGCGCGCTGGGGGTCACCGCCACCGGCGAGAAGGCGCTGGCGGGCTTGGACTGGACGAAGCCGAAGCCCTTGGCCAGCTCGCCGGGGATCAGGTTGCGCAAGGACACGTCGTTGCACAGCATCACGAGGCGGATGGCGGCCAGGGCCTCCTCGCGGCTGGCGCCCAGCGGCACGTCGCCGGTGATCACGGCGATCTCGCCCTCCAGGTCGCAGCCCCAGCTGGCGTCGGCCAGTGGGATCGGATCGCGCGGATTGAGGAAGCCGTCGGACGCCCCCTGGTACATCAGGGGATCGGTCCAGAAGCTCTCGGGCATCTCGGCGCCGCGCGCCTTCCGCACCAGCTGGACGTGGTTCACATAGGCCGAGCCGTCCACCCACTGATAGGCGCGCGGCAAGGGGCTGGCGGCGTCATGCTCGTGGAAGCGCTCGCGCGGCACGGCGCCGTGCTCGAGGCTCTCGGCCAGGCCGCGCAGCAGCGGCTCGCAATGCTCCCAATTGTCCAGCGCGGCCTGCAGGGTCGGCGCGACCGTGCCAGCGTCGGTGAACCAGGCAAGGTCGTTGGAGACCACCACCAGCCGGCCGTCGCGGCCGCCCTTGAGAGACGCGAGCTTCATCAGCGCTTCCTTCTTGTTGTCGTTATGGGAGGCGAGCTTTTGGGAAGCCCGTCCAGCAGGCGTCATAGTCGTCCTGAAGCGCCGAAGTCTCCAGCGCGAACTTCGTCGGTCGGATCACCCAGCGGCTCTCGAACATGAAGGCCAGGGTTCCATCGATCTTGTGCGGCAAGAGCTCGGCCTCGGTCGCCTTGCGGTGGCTGGCGACGTCGGGGCCGTGGTCGCTCATGCAGTTGTGCAAGGACGCCCCGCCCGGGACGAAGCCACCCTCCTTGGCGTCATAGGCGCCGCGCACCAGCCCCATGAACTCGCTCATCACGTTGCGGTGGAACCAGGGCGGACGGAAAGTGTGCTCGGCCACCATCCAGCGCGGCGGGAAGATCACGAAGTCGCAGTTGGCGACGCCCGGTGTGTCGCTGGGCGAGGTCAGGACCGTGAAGATCGAAGGATCGGGGTGGTCGAAACTGACCGTATTGATCGTGTTGAACCTGGCGAGGTCATAGCGATACGGCGCGAGATTGCCGTGCCAGGCCACCACGTCCAGCGGGCTGTGATCCCACTCGGCCGCCCACAGCGCGCCCTGGAACTTCTGGATCACCTCCGTCGGCGCATCGACGTCCTCGAAGGCCGCGACGGGCGTCTCGAAGTCGCGCGGATTGGCGAGACCATTGGCGCCGATCGGCCCCAGCTCCGGCAGGCGGAAGGCGGCGCCGTAGTTCTCGCAGACATAGCCGCGCGAGGGTCCGTCGACCTCGACCCGGAAGCGCACGCCGCGCGGGATGACGGCGATGTGTCCGGGGCCGGCGGTCAACACGCCGAACTCGGTGACCAGGGTCAGCACGCCCTGCTGCGGCGCGATCAAGAGCTCGCCGTCGGCGTCGTAGAACACCCGGTTCTTCATCGAGGCGTTGGCCAGATAGAGATGGACGCCGATCCCCGACAGAGTCGCGGCGTCGGCGTTGCCGGCCAGGGTGACGAGACCGTCGACGAAGTCGGTCGGCTTGGCCTGGATCTCCAGCGGACTCCAGCGCAGGCGGTTGGGGGTCGCCGGGCCTGTGAAGGTCGAGACCAGCCTGTCCTGGGCATAGGGCCGGTAAGGCCCATGTCCCGCGCTGGGTCGCAGGCGATAGAGCCAGCTGCGGCGGTTCTCGTGACGCGGCGCGGTGAAGGCCGAGCCCGACAGCTGCTCGGCATAGAGGCCGAACGGAACCTTCTGCGGCGAGTTCTGCCCCACCGGCAGGGCGCCGGGATGCGCCTCGGTCTCGAAATAGGAGCCGAAGCCGGTTTGGTAGCGGAGGTCCATCGACGCCCCTCTCAATTTCTTGAGCACAATTACAGTGTCATCCCGGACGGCCTGCAAGGCCGATCCGGGACCCAGGGGCCGGCGCATCGCGGTTGCCCCTGGGTCCCGGCTCTTCGCTGCGCTACGGCCGGGATGACACGCAAGGTTAGGCTTTGATCAAGCCTCGACCGTGATCACCCCGCGGCGGATCTGGTCGAGCTCGATGCTCTCGAACAGGGCCTGGAAGTTGCCGTTGCCGAAGCCTTCATTGCCCTTGCGCTGGATGATCTCGAAGAAGATCGGGCCGAACAGGTTTTCGGTGAAGATCTGCAGCAGCAGGCCCTCCTCGCCAACATTGCCGTCGATCAGGATGCGGTTCTTGCGCAGGCGCTCAAGGTCTTCGCCGTGGCCGGGCACGCGCTTGTCGACCAGCTCGTAATAGGTCTCGATCGTGTCCTGCAGCTTCACGCCCCGGGCGCGCAGCTTCTCGACCGTGTCGTAGATGTTGTCCGTCGTCAGAGCCAAGTGCTGGATGCCCTCGCCATTGTACTGGCGGATGAACTCCTCGATCTGGCTCTTGTCGTCCTGGCTCTCGTTCAGCGGGATGCGGATAGCCTTGTCGGGCGCGATCATCGCCTGGCTGAACAAGCCGGTCGCCTGGCCCTTGATGTCGAAGTACTTCTGCTCCTCGAAGCCGAAGACCTGGTTGTAGAAGGTCGACCAGGTCCGCATCTGGCCGCGCTTCACGTTGTGGGTCAGGTGGTCCAGCAGGTCGAGGCCGACATTGTTCTTCGCCTCGGCCAGGGCCGCGCCCGGGACCTGCTCCCAGCTGTCGTAGATCGTGCCGGCGTCGCCGTAGCGGTCGACGAGGTAGAGCAAGCTGCCGCCGATGCCTTCCAGCACCTTGGCGCCCTCGCCCAGCAGCGAGCGGCTGGCGTCGGCGGGCTTGGCGCCGCGCTTGATCGCCTGGGCGTAGGCGGCTTCGGCGTTCTCGACGCGGAAGTCGGCGACCTGGCCCGCCACCTCCTCGTTGACGATCAGGTTGATGCGGCCCTGCTTGTAGCGGGTCGCGGCCTTGGTCGGGTGCTTGCTGGCGGCGACGAAGCCCAGCTGCTCGATTAGCGCCTTCATCGCGGCCGGATCGGGACTGGTGAACTCGACGAACTCGAAGCCGTCGAGGCCCAGGGGGTTCTGGTCGGTGACGAGGGTCATGGGCGGCTCTCTCCCTAGAATTCTTGTCTTATTTCGCCAGCGCCGCCGGCAGAGCGGCGATCAGGGCGTCGTTGTCGGCCGGGCGGCCGATGGTGATGCGGACCCAGCCGCCGGCGACCGGCGTCGGGCGGATGATCAGCCCCTCCTGCAACAAACGCATGGCGGTCGCTTCAGGACCGGCCGGCGCGCGCAGGAAGACGAAGTTGGCCTCGCTGCGGGTGTGCTCGACGCCCAGGTCATCCAGCGCCGCCTCGATGCGGCCGCGCTCGGCGATGGTCAGGGCGACGGTGCGGGCCAGGTGCTCCTG
>JAYRLX010000340.1:0-4458 GCA_041905125.1 Caulobacter sp.
AGAGGGCGGGCGAGGGGGCCTCTTCCAGCACCTTCTGGTGCCGCCGCTGCAACGAGCAGTCGCGCTCGCCCAGGTGCACCACGTTACCGTGGCTGTCGGCGATGACCTGCAGCTCGATGTGGCGCGGCTTCTGGAGGTAGCGCTCCATATAGACCGTGTCGTCGCCGAAGGCGGCGCGGGCCTCGGCGCGGGCGGTCGAGACCGCCTCGGCCAGATCTTCACGCGTCTGGGCGACCTTCATGCCGCGACCGCCGCCGCCGGCGGCGGCCTTGATCAGCACGGGGAAGCCGATCTTCTCGGCGGCCTCGAAGGCCTCCTCCTCGGTCGAGACGCCGCCGTCCGAGCCGGGAACGACCGGAATGCCGGCGTCCTTCACGGCCTGCTTGGCGGTGATCTTGTCGCCCATCATCCGGATGTGCTCGGGCTTCGGACCGATGAAGGTGAAGCCGTGCGCGCCGACGATCTCGGCGAAGCGGGCGTTCTCGGACAGGAAGCCATAGCCCGGGTGGATCGCCTGGGCGCCGGTGATTTCGGCGGCCGCGATGATCGACGGGATGTTCAGGTAGCTCTTGGCGGCCGGAGCCGGCCCAATGCAGACGCTCTCGTCGGCCAGGCGCACCCACATGGAGTTGCGGTCGGCCTCGGAGTGCACGGCCACCGTCGAGATGCCCATTTCCTTGCAGGCGCGGTGAACCCGGAGCGCGATCTCGCCCCGGTTCGCGATGAGGATCTTGTCGAACATGAGCGTTACTCGATGACGACGAGCGGCTCGCCGAACTCGACGGGCTGGGCGTCGGCGACCAGGATCTCGACGACCTTGCCGGCCTTCGGGGCGGCGATCGGGTTCATGGTCTTCATGGCTTCGACGATCAGCAGGGTCTGGCCGGCCGAAACGGTGTCGCCGACCTTCACGAAGGCGTCGGCGCCCGGCTGGGGCGACAGATAGGCGGTGCCGACCATCGGCGACTTCACAGCGTCGCCGCGAGCGGCGGCGGGGGCCGGAGCGGCTTCAGCAGCCGGAGCGGCGGCGGCCGGAGCCGGAGCGGCGGGCGCCGGGGCGTAGGCGGGCGCGGCGGCCTGGACATAGTTGACCGGAGCCGCGGTCAGCTCACGCGCGACGCGGATCTTCAGGCCGGCATGTTCGACCTCGATCTCCGAGAGGCCCGTGTCCTTCAGGATGTCCGCGATCTTGCGGACCAGACGGGCGTCGATGGCCGGAGCTTCGACCGGATCGGCGGGGGCCTTGGGGTTCGACATGGAAGCTTACCTTGTTGTTCTGAAACGCCGCGCGCCGCGGAAAAGCGCTGGGGCGAGGTCCTCGTTAAACGCCGATCAGGCCGAAAGCGGCCTCGATCGCCAATTCATAGCTGGCCGCGCCGAACCCGGAGACGATCCCCGTGGCCGCCAGCGACACATAGGTATGACGGCGGAAGTCCTCTCTCGCCGCCGGGTTGGACAGATGGCACTCGATCACCGGGATGCTCAAGGTCTTGAGCGCGTCCAGCAACGCGATCGAGGTGTGGCCGTAGCCAGCCGGATTGAGAATGAGCGCCGAGGCCGACAAACGCGCCTCCTGCACCCAATCGATCAGCACGCCCTCGTGGTTGGACTGGCGGAAGACCACCGAAACGCCGCGCGAAGCCGCCCGCGCCTCGCAGCGCGTCCGGACATCCTCAAGCGTGTCCTTGCCGTAAATCTCGGGCTCGCGGGTTCCCAACAGGTTGAGGTTGGGGCCGCTCAGCACGTGGATCGGTTTTACCATGCGGCTCCGCCGTCGATTCCGGGAGGTCTTGTATAGCCGGTTCCCTCGGGTCACAAGCACGGCTCGCTTCGGAGGCGATATGAGACTTCTATTGAACGGCGAAGAACGGGACGTGGGCGAGGTGCGCACGATCGCGGATCTGGTGGCGTCGCTTGGCCTGGACGCCCGCAAGGTGGCGGTGGAGCGCAACCTCGAGATCGCGCCGCGCTCGACCTATGCCGACACCGCCCTGGCCGACGGCGACCGCATCGAGATCGTGACTTTTATCGGCGGCGGTTGATGCTGCGTATTTGAAACGCCGGCTGACGGGGCGTAAACCAGCCGCATGAACGCGCATGTTTCCCCCGACACCGTCTCGACGCCGGATACAGAAGAAACCTGGACCGTCGCCGGCCGCACCTTCCGCTCGCGCCTGATCGTCGGCACGGGCAAGTACAAGGACTATGCGACCAACGCCGCCGCCGCCCGCGCGGCCGGGGCCGAGATCGTCACGGTCGCCGTGCGCCGCGTGAACCTGACCGACCCGACCCAGCCGCTGCTGGTCGACTACGTCAAGCCGACCGAGTTCACCTATCTCCCCAACACCGCCGGCTGCTTCACCGGCGAGGACGCCGTCCGCACCCTGCGCCTGGCCCGCGAGGCCGGAGGCTGGGATTTGGTGAAGCTGGAGGTGCTCAGCGACCCCAAGACCCTGTTCCCGGACATGGAAGAGACCCTGCGCTCGTTGAAGCTGCTGGTCGCCGACGGGTTCCAGGTGATGGTCTACTGCTCGGACGACCCGGTCTACGCCAAGAAGCTGGAAGAGGCGGGCGCGGTGGCGATCATGCCGCTGGGCGCGCCGATCGGCTCGGGCCTGGGCATCCAGAACCGCGTGAACCTGCGGATCATCGTCGAGAACGCCAAGGTGCCGGTGCTGGTCGACGCCGGCGTCGGCACGGCCTCGGACGCGGCGATCGGCATGGAGCTGGGCTGCGACGCCATCCTGATGAACACCGCCATCGCCGAGGCCAAGGACCCGATCCGCATGGCCAAGGCGATGAAGCACGCCGTCATCGCCGGCCGCGAGGCCTATCTCGCCGGCCGCATGCAGAAGCGCCTCTACGCCGATCCCAGCTCGCCGCTAGCGGGGCTGATCTAGGTAAAACCTTCTTCCCCCTCAGGGGGAGGAGCGCCGGCAGGCGCGGAGGGGGCGAGTCAGTGAGAGATATCACCTTACTTGCCCCCACCTGACCGCGCGTCGCGCGGTCGTCCGCCCCCAGAGGGGGCGGAAGGTGATCGTCACCCCGCCTTCGCCTTGCTGGCCCGGGTCTGCTCGATCGCCAGCTTCAGGGCGTTGATGTCGGCGCCGGGGATCAGGGTGTCGCCGACGACGAAGGCCGGGGTGCCTTGCAAGGCCAGGGTCTTGGCCAGGGCCTCGGTGTCGGCCAGATGCTGGGTCACGGCCTGGCTCTCGCCGGCGGCCTTGGCCCTGTCGAGGTCGATCCCCAGGCCCTTGGCGATGCGAAGGGCGCCGGCCGCGTCGAGGGCGTTCTCGGCCATCAGGGCCTTGTAGAGCTCCAGGCTCTTGCCCTGGTCCTTGGCGCCCAGCATCAGACGCGCGGCGGCCTCGCTGTCGCGGCCGAAGATCACGAAGTCCTTCAGCACCAGGCGGATGTCCGGGTTCTTCTGGACCAGCTCGACGATCTCGGGCGCGGCGTGCTTGCAGTAGCCGCAGCGGTAGTCGAAGAACTCGGTGACCGTGATGCTGCCCGCCGGATTGATCACGACGTCGCGCGGGTCGCGCTCGATCGCCTGGCGATACTGGCCGATCGCCTTCTGGGCCGAGGCCGCCTGCTGGCTGGCCTGCTTCTCCTGCAGCTTCTGGCTGACCTCCATCAGCACCTCGGGGTGCTCGAGCAGATAGGCGCGGACCTTCTCGCCGAACCGTTCACTGGGCTTGGCGTCGGGCCGCTCGCAGCCGGCGAGGACGAGGCCGCAGACGGCCAGGGGCAGGGCGAGGGTCGCGGCGCGACGAAGCAGGGTCATCGAGATCTCAAGGCTAGGCAGGCCGCTATCGGCCGAGGTTGGATTGCACGGCGCCGTCCTTGGCCAGGTCCTTCAGGTCCTGGTTGGAGGGACGGGAGGCCAGGACGATGTCGGTGGCGCGGCGCCAGTCCGGGGTGTCCTTGGGAAGCAGTTCGCGGGCCCGCATGGCGAAGACCCGCGCTTCCCGAACGGCGCCCAGCGAGAAGTACTGCTCGGCGGTCGCCAGGCGCGCCTCGCCGTCCTTCTTCTGCTTGTCGTAGGCCTGGGCCAGCAGGCGCCAGGCGACGGTGTTGTCGGGCTCGTTCAGCAGGCTGCGCTTCAGTTCCTTCACGCCTTCCTCGACCTTGGCGGGGTCGTTCAGGTTGATCAGGGTCTGGCCCAGATTGACCCGCAGCAGGGCGGCGTCGGGCTTCAGCTGCACGGACTTGCGCTGCGGCTCTTCGGCCTGGGCGATACGGTTGAATTCGAACAGGACCTGGCCCTTCAGCTCCCAGAGGTAGGGATTGTCGGGATTGTCGGCGATCAGGCCGTCGATCAGCTTCAGGGACCGGTCGGGGTCCTTCATCTGGTAGTAGGCGATGGCGCGCGCGTAGCGGGCGGGGAAGCTGGCGTCGGTCTCCTTGTACTTCATCAAGGCGACCTGCGGAGTGATGAAGCCCTCCAGCTTGGCC
>JAYRLX010000341.1:0-4448 GCA_041905125.1 Caulobacter sp.
GAGATTCCCTCTCTCCTGGAGAGAGGGAGGGGCCCGCCGCCGGAGGCGGTGGGAGGGTGAGAGGTTTCACCATCCACCGGACAATCCTAGCCCTTCACGATGCGGCGGCGATCTGCGCCAGGTACAGCGAGAGCGTACCCTCTCACCCTCCCATCGCAAGCGATGGGCCCCTCCCTCTCTCCATGAGAGAGGGTTTCAGATCAGGAACACTTCGCCGCGACGCGGGTCGAGGCCGCGCGGGAGGTGATCTGCGACGGGGCCTTCGGATAGCGCTTGGCGAGCTCGTCCAGGGTGCGGCAGGCCTCGGCGGTCTTCTTCAGCGCCACCATCGAGCGGGCCAGCTTCAGGGTCGCGTCGGGCGCCCAGCTGGTCTGCGGCCAGCCGCGGATCGCGCCGATATAGGCGGCGGCGGCGTCGGTATAGGCCTCGCGCACGAACAGGGTCTCGCCCAGCCAGTAGCGCGCCTCGGGCGTCTTGGCGTTGTCCGGATAGTTGGTCACGTAGGTCGAGAAGGCCTGCTCGGCGTTGGCGTAGTCGCCGTCCAGCAGCAGCTGGCGCGCCTGCTTGAAGGCCACGGCCGGATCGGCGGGCGGCGGGGGCGGCGGCGGCGGAACAGCCGCGCCAGCGGCGGGCGCCGCGGCGACCTGGGCCGCGGCGGCGGTCTGCAGGTCGGCCAGGGTCTTCTCGATCGCCGCTAGGCGCTGCTCCAGCGCGTCGGCGCGCGCCTTCTGGTCGGCGGCGGCCTTGTTGGCCTTGGTGAGCTCGAAGGTGACGGCCTCGTTCTGGCCGTTCAGCTTGGTCAGGGTCTGCTCCAGGTCCGTGACCCGGTCGTTCAAGGCGGCGATCTGGGCGTCGGTTTCCGCCGGCTGGACCACCACCGGCTTGCCGGTGTCCCTGCCCTGGAAGACGATCGCGCGCAGCTCGCGGACCACCTTCTCCATCCGCTCCACGCGCTTGGCCGAGCGGTCGTCCAGCGGATCGGCTTCCGGCAGCGGGGTCTGCGCCACGGCGACGGCGGCGCCAGAAAACGCCATGAGTGCGAACAGGACGGCGAGCAGGGCGGATTTGAGCTTCATGACCGTGATCTACCGGTAGGACGCGGACAAAACTAGGGCGGCATCTCGATGAGACGCCGCCCCATTTTAGCTTAGCGCTTAGCGGGCGCCGTCCGTGATGGCCGTGTGGCCGTTACGGTTCTTGGCCCAGGCCTCTTCGGTCGTGCCGGCGTCGATCGGCTTTTCCTTGCCGAACGAGATCGTCTCGATGCGCGAGGCCGAGACGCCCTGGGCGATCAGGAAGTCGCGCACGGCGTTGGCGCGGCGGGCGCCGAGCGCCAGGTTGTATTCGCGGGTGCCGCGTTCGTCGGCGTTGCCTTCGATGCGGACCTTCACGGCCGGATAGCGGTTCAGCCACTGGGCTTGGCCGGTCAGGACCGGCTGGGCGTCGGCGCGGACCGAATATTCGTCGGTGTCGAAATAGACGCGGTCGCCGACATTGACGACGAAGTCCTGCACCGAGCCCGGCAGCGGGCCTTGGGCGACCGGCGGGGCCGGCGGCGGGGTGTAGGGGGCGGGTTCTTGAGCCGGCGGCGGCGTCGGCGGCGTCGGCGCGGCGGGCTGGGGCTTCGGACGCGAAGCGCAGGCGGCAAGCGAGGCGGCGGCCAGGCCGACGAGCGCCAGTCTAGCGGCGCGCTGGGTGTCGAAGCTCATCCAGTTTCTCCTCAAGTCAACAACTCTGGACCTGATCCATACCTGCGACATGCGGGCAATGGACCTGCTAAATGCCTGACGTGACCTCACAATGACGTCAGAAGTCCGTCAGGCGACGCCGAAACTCTTCCGCTAGGGAAATCCCGGCGCCTGGCGACGCCGAGTTAGAGCCCTGGGAACGCGCTCGCAAGGCTAAGGTTGCGCGCCCCGACGATTTGTCAGTCCAGAAGCGGCGACCAGGCCGGGTCCGACCCCGAACCGTTATAGGCGGCGGGCCGCAGGATCCGGCCGGTGATGTCCACCGTCCAGAGCTTGGGATTGCCGCCGCCGCCCTCGCGGAAGAACATCAGCACGCGTCCGTTCGGCGCCCAGGTCGGGCCTTCGTCCAGATAGCTGGTGGTCAGCAGGCGCTCGTCGCTGCCGTCGGGGCGCATGACGCCGATGTGGAACTCACCGCCCGTCTGCTTGGTGAAGGCGATGAAGTCGCCGCGCGGACTCCAGACGGGCGTCGTGTAGCGCCCGCCGCCGTACGAGATGCGGCGCACGCCGGTGCCGTCGGTGTTCATCACATAGAGCTGCGCCTGGCCGCCCCGGTCGGAGTTGAACACGATCTTCGTCCCGTCCGGCGAGAACGAGGGCGAGGTGTCGATGGCCGGGTCGGTGGTGATCCGCGTCGTCGAGCGGCTGCGCAGGTCCATCACATAGATGTCGCTGTTGCCGTTCTTCTCCACGGAGAAGGCCACCTTGCCGCCGTCGGGCGAGAAGCGCGGGGCGAACACCATGCCGGGGAACTTGCCGACCGTTTCCTGGCGGCTGGTCTCCAGGTTCAGCAGGTAGATCGACGACCCCGTCGGCCGCAGGGCCATGTAGGTCAGCTCCTGGCTCGTCGAGCTGAAGCGCGGCGTCATGACGATGTAGGAGCCGTCTGTCAGGTACTGCGGATTGGCGCCGTCTTGGTCCATGATCGCCAGGCGCTTGACCCGGGCCAGCTTCGGACCGCTCTCGGCGACGAAGGCCACGCGGGTGTCGAAATAGCCCTTCTCGCCGGTCAGCCGCTCATAGACGGCGTCGCTGATTTTGTGAGCCACCCGGCGCCAGTTGTCCGGCGTCGAGGAAAACTGAAGGCCCAGCAGCTGCTGCTGCGAGAACACGTCCCAAAGGCGGAAGTCGACGCGCAGCCCGCCGTCGGGGCCGACCGTGACCTGGCCGTTGATCAGCGCCTGGGCGCCGGTCGCCTGCCAGTCGGGGAAGCGGGGCTGGATGTTGACGTCGGCCAGCTTGTCCGGGACGCCCGAGACGTTCAGCGGCTGGAACAGGCCCGAGCGCTCGAGATTGCCGCTGATGACCTGGGCGATCTCGGCGCCGCGCGTCGCGCCGGAGAAGGCGGGGATCGCGATCGGCAGCGGCTTGACCGCGCCGGCGTTGATGTCGACCTCGATCTGCGCGGCGGCCGGCGTGACGAAGGCCGCGCCGCTCATCAGGGCGGCGACCATCAGCAACAAGGCTCTGAAGCGCATCGGGGTCTCCTTCTTCTTCCTTCCGGACATCAACGCGAACAGGCCTGTTTTGCGTTGAAGTTCAGGGCGATTTTCTGACCGTACAGGTCCGGCGGCAGATAGGCGAACGGCGAGGCGGCGAACAGCGCGCGGATGGCGCGGTCCGAGGCGGCCTTGACCACGGGGTCGGGCGAGCTGGTGCCCGGCGACTCCGGCTGGCCGACGACGCGGCCGCCCGGTCCGATCACGAACACCACGCGCACATTGACGTTGGCGCCGCCCTCGACCTCGCAGTTGGGGTTCCAGCGGTCCTGCACCTCGCCCTGCAGGCGTCCCAGGGCGGCGGCCGAGAGGCCGGTGGCCGCGCCCAGGGCCGGGCGGGCCGAGACCGAGGTCTCCTGCCGCGCGGGGCCCTTCGGCGCGTTCGAGGTCGGCTTGCCGGTCGCCTTCTTGGTCTTGGCGATCGAGGCCTCCAGCGAGGCGAAGAAGTCGGTGCTGTCGGTCTTCTTCTGCGGCGTCGGCTTGGCCGGAGTCGGGGTCGGCGCGGGCTTGGGGACCGGCGTCGGCTTGGGCGGCGGCGCGGGCGCGGGAGTCGGGGTCGGCGCGGGCGTCGGGGCCGGCGGCTGCGGCGTGGCCTGCGGCTCCGGCTCGGGCGCCTGGGCGGCCTGCTCGACCGGCGCTTCCTCGGCCGGGCGGACGTTGGTCGGGCCGTTGGTGACGATGGTCACCGGCACCGACTCGCCGATGGTGATCGGCTTGGACGACTTCCACGGCAGGCCGAACGCGATCAGCGCCGCGACCGCGCCGTGCAGCGCGATCGAGCCCAGCAGAGCCGGAGAGACCCGTTGTTCGCGGCGGGCGATCATGCCGCCCCTACTGCGCCGGCCGCAGGTCGCCCGCGTCCGCCGGCTTGGCGTCGCGCGGGGCCGCGCCCGAAGAGGGACCGCCCGTCTCGGTGATCAGGTTGATCTTGTTGAAGCCGGCGTTCGACAGGCCCGCCATCACCTGGGCGACGACCTGGTAGGTCGCCCCGCCGTCGGCGCGGACGAAGATCGGCTTGTCGTAGCCGTCGCCGGCGATCGCGCTGATGCGCGGCGCCAGGTTCTCGAACGGGATCTGGGTCTCGCCGACGAAGACGCCGCCGTCCTTGCGGATCGAGACGGTGATCGGCTCGTCCTGGTTCTGCAGGGCCGCGGCCTCGGTCTTCGGCAGTTCCAGCGGCACGCCGGCGGTCAGCAGCGGC
>JAYRLX010000342.1:0-4442 GCA_041905125.1 Caulobacter sp.
AACGCTGGGGCGCGCGCTCTAAGGTCGTGTCAAACATATGTTCGGGAGGGTGGTTTGGCGTTTCGTAAACTGATCGGGACGGTTCTGGCCGCGGCCATGGTCGCGGGCGGTCCCGCGATCGCGGCGGCTCCCAAGACGACAGCTTTCGTCGCGGCGGCTCCCGAAAGCGTGGGCTTCACGTCCGAAGGCCTGGCTAAGTTGGACGCCCACATGCAGGGCTTGGTCGATACCGGCCATCTTCCCGGCGTGACCACCATGCTGGTCCGGCACGGCAAGGTCGTGAACTATCAGGTCCACGGCAAGAAGGGCTTCGACGGCCCGCCGATGACCAAGGACACGATCTTCCGGATCTATTCCCAGACCAAACCGGTCACGGGCGTGGCCATGATGATCCTCTACGAAGAGGGCAAGTGGAAGCTGGACGACCCGGTCAGCAAGTACATTCCCGAGTTCGCGTCGCTGCGCGTCTTCAAGGCGGTCAATCCCGACGGCTCGTTCGACACCGTCCCCGCCGATCGTCCGCCGACTTTGCGCGAGATCATGAGCCACTCGGGCGGCTTCGCCTACGGCCTGGTCCCCGACAATCCGATCGACAAGGCCTATGCTCGCAACGTGCTCGCCGCGCGGACGCAGCAGGAGTTCGTCGACAACATCGCCAAGCTGCCGCTGGTCGCCCAGCCCGGGACCCGTTGGAAGTACAGCGTCTCCGTCGATATCCAGGGGCTGATCGTCGAGAAGCTGTCGGGCATGTCGCTCGGCGACTTCATGAAGAAGCGGATCTTCGAGCCGCTGAAGATGACCGACACCGGCTTCTGGCTGCCGGCCGAGAAGATGGATCGCCTGGCCTCGCTCTACCTGTGGAGCCCCAAGGAACAGAAGCTGGTCCCCGCTAGCGGCTTCATGGTGCTGGACATCACCAAGCCTCCGGTCATGGCCTCGGGCGGCGGCGGCCTGGTCTCGACCAACGCCGATTACGCGCGCTTCGCCCAGATGCTGCTGAACGGGGGGACTCTGGACGGAAAGCGGATCCTGAAGCCCGAGACCGTCAAGCTGATGCGCACCAACGCGCTAAGCGACGCGATCATGAACTCAGACATCCCGCCGTTCAACACAGCCAAGGGCAGGGGCTTCGGTCTCGACTTCGCCGTCGTGCTCGACAGCGCCAAGGCGGGCCCGCAGGGCGAAGGGACGTTCAGCTGGGGCGGCGCCGCCGGCACCTGGTTCTGGATCGACCCCAAGAACGACCTCTTCTTCCTGGGCATGATCCACATCCTCAACAAGGACGGCGACCCGGCGATCAAGGACATCGACGACGACAGCGCCAAGCTGGTCTACGACGCCCTGAAAGACCCCAAGAAATAGGCCTCAAGGCCAACCGGAACGGTAGGGAGTAACGCTGCATGAAGGCCGCCGTCTATTACGAGACCGGGGCGCCGGACGTCTTTCGCTATGAGGACGTTCCGGACCCGGTTTGCCATCCGCAGGGCGTGGTTATCCGCGTCGAAGCCGTCAGCATCGAGGGCGGCGACACGCTGAACCGCGGCGGCGGCCAGATGGCCGGCAGTCCGCACATCGTCGGCTATCAAGCCGCGGGCGAGATCGTCGAAGTCGGCGCCGAGGTCTCCCATCTCAAGGTCGGCCAGAAGGTCGTGACCGTGAACGCCTTCGGCTCGCACGCCGAGCTCCGGGCCGTGCCGGCGCGCAACGCCTGGCCGATCCCGGACGGCTTCGACATCCAGAAGGCGTCGGCGATCCCGGTGCCCTTCGGCACGGCGCACGAGTGCCTCTTTGGCGCGGGCCGTCTAAAGGCCGGCGAAACGGTGCTGGTCCAGGCGGGGGCGGGGGCCGTCGGCATCGCCGCCATCCAGCTGGCCAAGAAGGCCGGCGCCACCGTGCTGGCCTCGGCCTCCAGCGACGCGCGCCTGGAACGGTTGAAGGCCTTCGGCATGGACCACGGGATCAACTACAGCCGTGACGACCTCGTCGAGCAGGTGATGAAGCTGACCGGCGGCAAGGGCGTCGATCTGGTCGTCGATCCCGTCGGCGGCGCCACCCTGGCCGGCAGCCTCGGGGCGCTTGGCTATCGCGGGCGTGTGTCGCTGGTCGGCAACGCCGGTCGTGAGCCGATGAAGGTCGACGTCTCGTCCCTGATGGCCGGCAATCGCTCGCTCACCGGCGTGTTTCTCGGGGCGGAGATCATGACCGACCGCGTGCATGACATGATCCAGGACCTGATCGAGCAAGCCGCGCGCGGGGAGCTTGAGGTGCTGATCGACAGGACCTTTCCGTTGTCCGATGCCGCCGCCGCCCACGCCTATATCGAAAGTCGCCAGGCTGTCGGCCGGGTGCTGCTGATCCCATGAGCAACCGCGTCCTGGCCCATACGGGCGCAAAGTATCCGATCATCCAGGCCCCCATGGGCTGGATCGCGCGGTTCCCGCTGGCCAGCGCGGTCTCGCGCGCCGGGGGTCTTGGGATCATCGAGACCTCGTCCGGCGAGACCGAGAACTGCAAGGCCGAGATCACCAAGATGGCGGCCAGCGGCCTGCCGTTCGGCGTGAACCTGCCGATCCTGTTCCTGCGCGACGACGCCATGCTGCGCTTCGTCTGCGAGAGCGGGGTCAAGTTCGTGACGACCTCGGCCGGCAGCCCGGCCAAGTTCATCGGGCCGCTGAAGGACGCCGGCATCGTCGTCTACCACGCCGTCCCGACCGTGGACGCGGCGGTCAAGTGCGTCGAGGCTGGCGTCGATGGCCTGGTCGTCGAGGGCGCCGAGGGCGGCGGCTTCAAAAACCCCGAGGAGGTCTCGACCCTGGTCCTGCTGCAGGCGATCCGCGCCAAGGTCGATGTGCCGCTGGTCGCCGCCGGCGGCATCTGCGACGGACGCGGCATGGCCGCGGCCTTCGCCCTCGGCGCCGAGGCGGTGCAGATGGGCACGCGCTTTGTGAGCTCGGCCGAGAGTCCTGTGCACGCCAACTACAAGGCCGCCATCACGGACGCCAAGGAGACGGGGACCTGGGTGCTGAACAAGAAGGCCAGCCCTTGCATCCGCGCCATCAAGTCGGAGCTGACCAAGGAAATCCACGACGCCGGCGTCATGCCGCCGGACGTGCTGCGGAATATCCTGGACGTCTATTTCGGCGGGAACATGGAAGCCGCGCCCGCGTTGGCCGGCCAGACGGTCGGGCTGATCGATGAGGTCAAGCCCGTCCAACAGATCATCGACGAGACCGTCGCCCAATTCCACGACATCTGCGGGCGCCTGGGCGCCCTGGCCGCCACACGCGGCTTTTAGAGGATATTCGACATGCAGAACCTGTTCTCACTCGAAGGCCGCGTCGCCCTGGTGACCGGCGGCTCGCGCGGCATCGGCGCGATGATCGTCAAGGGCTTCCTGACCTATGGCGCCAAGCGCGTCTACATCACCGCCCGCAAGGCCGCAGCCTGCGACGCGGCCGCCGAGGCGCTCAGCGAGTTTGGCGAGTGCGTCTCGCTGCCCGGCGACATCTCGACCATGGAGGGGATCCACGGCCTGGCCGACCGCATCAAGGAACGCGAGGACAAGCTCGATATCCTGGTCAACAACGCCGGCTCGGCTTGGGGCGCGGCCTTTGATGAGTTCCCCGAAGCGGGCTGGGACAAGACGGTCGACCTCAACATGAAGACGCCGTTCTTCCTCACCCAGGCGCTGATCGGTCCGCTGCGCGCGGCCGCCAAGGACCACGTGGCCAAGGTGATCAATATCGCCTCGATCGACGGCCAGTCGGTGACCAAGGACGAGACCTATCCCTATGGAGCCTCCAAGGCTGGCCTGCTGCACATGACCAAGCGCATGGCTCTGCGCCTGGCGCCGGAGAACATCGCCGTCAGCTGCATCGCGCCGGGCGCCTTCGCGTCCGACATGAACAAGGTCGCCCGCGATCACGCCGACGCCGTGTCCAAGGCTATTCCCGCCGGTCGCATCGGAACCGAAGAGGACATGGCCGGCGCGGCCATCTATCTGGCCTCGCGGGCGGGCGATTACGTGATGGGCGGCGCCGTGACCGTGGACGGCGGGGTGAGCTTCGCCCGCTAACCCAGGTCTTCGATATCCGCCGGCTCGGCGTCGCTAAGGGGCAGATCGCAAGCTTCCTTGGCGTCGCCGCGCAGGGCGGGGGGGCGAGCGCCCCGCTCGCGGGCCGACATCAGCGACCAGCCGCCGGGCTTCAGGATCTCCAGCGGCGAGAAGCGGGCCTTGTAGGCCATCTTCTCGCTGCCCGGCACCCAATAGCCGAGATAAACGTAGGGCAGGCCGCCTTCCTGAGCCTGGACGATGTGGTCCAGGATAATGAAGGAGCCCAGGCTGCGGCGCGTCTCATTGGGCTCGTAGAAGCTGTAGACCAGCGACAGGCCATCGGCGAGGACATCGACCAGCACGCAGGCGACGAGGTCGCCAGGGCCAC
>JAYRLX010000343.1:0-4441 GCA_041905125.1 Caulobacter sp.
GTGGTGGTGATCGGCTTCATCCGCTGCTAATAGCCTCGCGCACCCCCGAGTCTGCAAGCGTCAAGACGCGCCAAGCGGGGCCGGGACGCAAAATTTCCGCGAGTTCGGAGGATGTTCCCGTCCTCCGAGAGACGATAGAGCGAGCGCCAGAGCGACCATGAGCGATCAGCCCAACGGCCTTACCTACGCCCAGGCGGGCGTCGATATCGACGCGGGCAATGCGCTCGTCGACGCGATCAAGCCCCTGGCCAAGGCCACCCGCCGCCCCGGCGCGGAAGCCAGCCTGGGCGGCTTCGGCGCGCTGTTCGACCTGAAGGCGGCCGGCTACGACGATCCGCTGCTGGTCACCACCACCGACGGCGTCGGCACCAAGCTGCGCATCGCCATCGACGCGGGCATGCACGCCACGGTCGGCATCGACCTGGTGGCCATGTGCGTCAACGACCTGCTGGCGCAGGGCGCCGAGCCGCTGATGTTCCTGGACTACTTCGCCACCGGCAAGCTGGACGTCGAGACCGCCAAGAGCGTGGTCGCCGGCATCGCCGAGGGCTGCAAGCTCTCGGGTTCGGCCCTGGTCGGCGGCGAAACCGCCGAGATGCCAGGCATGTACGGCGACGGCGAGTATGACCTGGCCGGCTTCTCGGTCGGCGCGGTCGAGCGCGACGGCGTCCTGCCCAAGCTGGACAAGCAGCGCGCCGGCGACATCATCATCGGCCTGGGCTCGTCGGGCCCGCACTCGAACGGCTATTCGCTGGTGCGCCGCGTGGTCGAGCGCTCGGGCCTGTCCTGGGACGCCCCCTGCCCCTTCGAAGACGGCAAGACGCTGGCCGAGGCCCTGATGGCCCCGACCCGCATCTATGTGAAGTCGCTACTGCCGCTGCTGCAGTCGGGACGCGTCAAGGGCGGCGCGCACATCACCGGCGGCGGCCTGATCGAAAATCCGCCGCGCGCCATCGCCGAGGGCCTGGCCGCCGAGTTCGACTGGAACGCCTGGGAAATGCCGCCCGTGTTCGACTGGCTGGCCAAGACCGGCGGCGTCTCCGAGCACGAGATGCGCCGCACGTTCAACTGCGGCGTGGGCTTCATCATCATCGTCGCCCAGGCCGACGCCGAACCGGTGCTGGCGGCGCTGCTGAACGCCGGCGAGGACGCCTTCATCTGCGGCCAGCTGGTCAAGGCGTAATGCAGGCCAAGACCAAGGTCGCGGTGCTGATCTCGGGCCGGGGCTCCAACATGGAGGCCCTGGTCCGCGCGGCGAAGGCGGACGGCTGCCCGTTCGAGATCGCGCTGGTGCTCGCCAACAAGCCCGACGCCAAGGGCCTGGAGATCGCCGCCGAGGCCGGCGTCGAGGCGCTCTGCGTCGACCAGAAGCCGTTCGGCAAGGACCGCGAGGCCCATGAGCGGGCGATCGACGCGGCCCTGCGCGAACGCGGGATCGAAGTCATCGCCCTGGCCGGCTACATGCGCATCCTGACGCCCTTCCTGGTCGACGCCTGGGAAGGCCGGATGCTGAACATCCACCCGTCCCTGCTGCCCAAGTACCCGGGTCTCGACACCCACGCCCGCGCCATCGCCGCCGGCGAGGTCGAGGCGGGCTGCACGGTGCACCTGGTCACGGCCGGCGTCGACGAAGGCCCGATCCTGGGCCAGGCGCGCGTGCCGATCCTGCCGGACGACGACGACCACAGCCTGGCCGAACGGGTGCTGGAGCAGGAGCACAAGCTCTATGCGGCGACCTTGGCGGACTTCGTCCGCACGCTCTAGACCGAGCGCCAGCGCCGCTCGGCCCAGAGGGCGGCGGCGGTCACCACGGTCACCGCGACCCAGAGCGACGCCGCGCCGATCGTGAGATAGGTCAGGGCGCCCAGGGCGCCGCCCGCCGCCAGGCCCGTCCACAGCAGCACATAGCGCAGCCAGTCCGACGGCTCGCCGCCGACCAGCGCCCCGGCGATCCGCTGGCCCGCCTTGACCAGGGCGCCGGTCATGTAGGTGAGGCCCACGGCGACGTCGCCGTTCTTCTGGAATACCGCGTTCTCCGCCCCCATCGCCATGGCCACGGCGGTGATCCCCGCCGTGTCATAGCCAAGCCCTAGCAGGGTCGCCCCCGTCGCCAGCAGCAGTCCTTCCAGGATCAGCACCGGCGAGCGGCGGTTCTCGCCAAAGCCCCGGGCGGTCAGCGCCCCTAGCACCACGCCGGCCACGAACGAGGCCACCAGGGTCAGCACGGTCGCCACCGCGGCCCAGTGGCCCGTCGCTAGCCCGACGCCCAGCCGCGTGGAGTTGCCGCTCATGAACGAGACGAAGAAGCCGCCCAGCTTCAGGAAGCCGATCGCATCGACATAGCCGGCCACGCCCGACAGCGTCACCGCCAGCATGACCTCGCCTCGCCCGTAGGACTTCATCGCCAAGCCTCGCGACAAAAGAAAACGGCCGGATCGTCACCGATCCGGCCGCTCTTAGTCATCCGAAAAGTCGGGCTGGGATCAGCCGACGATTTCGTCTTCGGTGAAGAACTGCTCGATTTCGATCTTGGCGTTGTCCAGGCTGTCCGAGCCGTGGACCGAGTTTTCGCCAATCGACAGGGCGAACTGCTTGCGGATCGTGCCTTCGGCGGCGTTTTCCGGGTTCGTGGCGCCCATGACTTCGCGGTACTTGGCCACGGCGTTGTCGCCTTGCAGGACCTGGACGACGACCGGCTCGGCGGTCATCTGGGCGACGAGTTCGCCGTAGAACGGACGCTCGGCGTGGACTTCGTAGAACTTCTTGGCTTGGGCTTCGGTCAGCTTCACGCGACGCTGAGCGACGATGCGCAGGCCGGCGGCCTCGATCACAGCGTTGATGGCGCCGGTCAGGTTACGACGCGTGGCGTCCGGCTTGATGATCGAGAAGGTGCGTTCGGTCACGACAGTGATCTCACAGAAAAGTTGTGAATTGGGAGGTTGCGGGCTTATAGCCGGGCGCCCCGCCCTCGCCAACCCCACCGCGTACGCTTCACAAAAATGCTGCAGATCAACGACCTGACCTTTGACGCCTGGGGGCGGCGTTTCTTCGACAAGGCCACCGTCAGTCTGCCGCCCGGCGCCAAGGTCGGCCTGGTGGGCCGCAACGGCGTGGGCAAGTCCACCCTGTTCAAGCTGATCCTCGGCCACCTGCACGCCGGCGACGACGAGATCAGCCTGCCCAAGAACGCCCGTGTCGGCTCGGTCGACCAGGAACATCCGGCCACGCCCGTCTCCCTGCTGGACACGGTGCTCGAGGCCGACGTCGAGCGTCACAGCCTGATGACCCAGCTGGAAACGGCCGATCCCGAACACATGGGCGAGATCTGGGCCCGGCTGATCGAGATCGACTCCGACTCCGCCCCGTCTCGAGCCTCGGAAATCCTGGCGGGTCTTGGCTTCTCGCAGGAAGACCTCGCCCGGCCGATGAGCGAGTTCTCCGGCGGCTGGCGCATGCGCGTGGCCCTGGCCGCGGCGCTGTTCGCCGAGCCGGACATGCTGCTGCTGGACGAACCGACCAACTATCTCGACCTGGAAGGCGCGCTCTGGCTGGAGGCCCGTCTCCAGAAGTATCCGCACACCGCCCTGATCATCAGCCACGACCGCGAACTGCTGAACAACAGCTGCACCCACATCCTGCATCTGGCGAACGCCAAGCTGGAGCTCTACACGGGCGGCTACGACGAGTTCGAGAAGCGCCGCGCCGAGAAGGCCCGCCTGCAACTCTCCGCCAAAGCCAAGCAGGACGCCGAGCGCGCCCACCTGCAGGCCTTCGTCGATCGCTTCAAGGCCAAGGCCTCCAAGGCCGCCCAGGCCCAGTCGCGGATGAAGCGCCTGGCCAAGATGGAGCCGGTCTCGGTGACCATCGAGGAGCGGGTCGCGCCGTTCACCCTGCCCTCGCCCGAAAAGCCCCTGCCCCCGCCGCTGATCCGGCTGGAAAAGGCGTTCGTCGGTTATGAGCCAGGTCGGCCGATCCTGAAGAACCTCGGCCTGCGGATGGACCTGGACGACCGCATCGGCCTGTTGGGCGTCAACGGCGCGGGCAAGTCGACCTTCGCCAAGCTGGTGGCCGGGGCGCTGGGCGTGCAGAGCGGCGAGTTCCACCGCGACAAGAAGATGAAGGTCGGCTGGTTCCACCAGCACCAGATCGAGGCGATGGATCCCAACGACACGGCGCTGGAGATCATCCGCCGCGCGATGCCCGAAGCCTCGGAGGCCTCGCGCCGCTCGCGCCTCGCCCAATTCGGCCTGCCGTTCGAGAAGCAGGAGACCAAGGTCGAGTCGCTGTCAGGCGGCGAGCGCGCGCGCCTGTTGCTGAACCTGGTGGCGATGGACGCCCCTCACCTCTTGATCCTGGACGAACCGACCAACCACCTGGACATCGACAGCCGCCGGGCTCTGCTGGACGCCCTGAACGATTACATGGGCGCGGTGATCCTGAT
>JAYRLX010000344.1:0-4431 GCA_041905125.1 Caulobacter sp.
GTGGCCCGCCGTCCCGACGATCTTGACCATGATCCGCTTCTGGGCGGCGATGGCGGTGACGACGCCCAGCGGCAGGCCTTCGGCTTCGAGCACGGGGCCTTGTTCGATGTGGGCTTCGAGGAAGGCCAGGACGTCCTCGGGCTTGCGGGCGGCGCCGGCGATCCCGGCCGGATCGCCGCCGAACGCCGCGAGCGCCTCGGCCACCGACACGCCGTCGGCGTCCTTCATCTGCAGGGCCAGGGCGTCCAGCGTTCCGGCGATCGCCCGGCTGCAGCTCATCGAGGCGGGGAAGCGCGAGCCCTCTTCGTCGCCGAACGCCACGACCTCGATCGCGAAGGGCAGGCGGCGATCGTCGCGATGCAGTGCCTCGACCACGTCGATCCCCAGCATGATCCCGAGCGGTCCGTCATAGCGCCCGCCGTTGCGAACGCTGTCGATATGGGAGCCGATGATCAGGGCCTTGGCCTCTGGCTGTTCGCCCTCGTAGCGTCCGATCAGGTTGGCGGCGGCGTCGCGGCGGACGCTCATGCCGGCCTTGGTCATCCAGTCTTCGAGAGTGGAAAGGGCGGCCGCATGGGCCGGGGTCAGGAAACGCCGCGTCAGCTGGCCCTCGACCTCGCTATAGGGCGGTGCGCCCAGCAGGTCGCAGCGCGCCTTGGCTCTCGCGCCGATGTCGAAACCCCCGGTCAAGTTCGCCTTGGCCTCCATCCCCGAACCTTAGCAGGCTGCGCCCGCCGTCTCGTCGCGACAAGCGCTTCCGGTGCGACCTTGCCGCCCAGGCGCCCGCCCGCGCGCCATGTCGAGCGACCGGCGCCTCTTCATAAGTCATAATTTGCTTACTTACGGAAGGGCGGGAGCGCTCAGGCCTCGCCGGCCGCCAGCGCCAAGCGGCGGCGGGGGAAGGCTTCCGGCAGCTCGTCGCGCAGGAAGGCCATCATCTTCTCGCGCACTTCGCAGCGCAAATCGAAGGTCTGGCCGGCGTTGCGAGCGCTGACCAGGCACCGGACTTCCATGACCTCGGCCGTCAGGTCGGTGACGGCCAGGTTGACGACCTTGCCGTCCCAGAGCTTCGAGGCCTTGGCGATCTCAGCCAGTTTCTCGCGGAGCCGATCCACCGGCGCGGCCGGGTCGACATACAGCATCGCCGTGCCGATCAGGGCCGAGCTCTCGCGCGTCCAGTTCTGGAACGGGGTCTGGATGAAGTAGCTGAGCGGCAGCACCATCCGCCGCCAGTCCCACAGCCTGACGACGACGTAGGTGGCGTTGATCTCCTCGATGTTCCCCCACTCCTTCTCGACGATGACAGCGTCGTCGATGCGGATCGGCTGGGTGACGGCGATCTGGATGCCGGCGATCAGGTTGGTCAGCAGCGGCTGCAGGGCCAGGCCGACGATGACGCTCGCCGCGCCCCCGGCCGCCAGCAAGCTGACGCCCCATTGGCGCACGCCCGGAATGGTCATCAAGGCCAGGGCCAGGGTGACGATGCCGACCAGGATGGCCACGGCCCGCCGCAGGATGCGCACCTGGGTCACGTGCTTGCGCGCCAGAAGGTTATCTTCGACATCGACCCTGAAGCCGCGCAGGTAGAGCGCCGCGCCGATGTCCAGCGCGGTCAGGCACATCCAGCCCAGCAGCAGGATGAACAGCACCAGCAGCACGTGCCGCGCGGCGTCCGCCTGGCCGCCCGTCAACGGCGCGGCGGAGACGGCCGGGCCCAGCGCCGCGACGATGATCGCCAGCCTTGTCGGTCGGCGGGTGCGCGCGAGCAGGGCCTGCCAGAACGCCTCGCGCTTGGACAGCGTGCGGCGCACGAGCCGAACCGCGACGGTGTGCAGCAGCAGGGCGAGCAGGAGGGCGACGGCGATCAGCACCAGGCTGACCAGCCATGGCGGGGCCCAGGCGACCATGGCGGCGGACGCCGCGAGCCAGGTGAAGAGATCTTGCATGCCCAGGCGAACGCGCGTCGCCCGGCATGGCTCCCTGAACTACCGGGTCAGCGCCCAGCGGGCCGCGGCGAAGCCGGCGCTGGCCGAGACCGTGGTGATGAAGGTCCCCCAGGCCATGTCGACCAGGGTGATGGTCGTCGACCAGGTCTTCAGCGTCGCCTGGTTGGTCAGGTCATAGGTGGCGTAGGCGACCAGGCCGAAGGCCGCCGCATGGATCAGCAGCCGCTTCCAGCCGCCTTCTCGCAACGCCGGCAGGACGGCCAGCAGCACGATCCCGGCGACATAGAGCAGGTAGAAGACGACCGCCGGCGGCAGCGAAGGTTTCTCGGCCAGCAGTTCGCCGATGCGTGGCTGGTAGAGGCGCGGGCTCATCTGGGTCAGCCAGACGGCGTCCAGGACCAGCATGGTGAGGGCCGTGCCCATATAGGCGGCGACGATCTTGATCATTGTCCGCTCTCCAGGGCGACGGGACGCATGCGGTAATGGCTGACGCCCCATTCCTCGCCGCCGCGATGGCCGAAGAGGCCGGCCGTGGCCAGGAAGAACAGTCGCCAGCGACGACGCCAGACCGTGGCGTGCGGGCCGTAGACCTCAGCCAGGACCGGATCGATCGTGGCGCGCTTGGCGTCGAAATTCTCCAGCCACTGGCGGGCGGTGCGGGCGTAGTGCTCGCCGCTCCAGCGCCAGTCGGTCTCGACCTTGAACAGGTCCGGAAACTGGCGCGGCAGGTCGTGGCTGGGCATCACGCCGCCGCTGAAGAAGTACTGAGCGATCCAGTCGGCCGGATCGTCGACCTCGAAGCGGTAGGGCGTGTTCCTGTGCGTGAAGACGTGCAGGAACAGCAGGCCGTCGGGCTTCAGCCAGCCGCGCACCCGGGTCAGCAGGGCGCGCCAGTTGGACATGTGCTCGAACATCTCGACCGAGACCACGCGATCGAAGCGCTGGTCGGTCTGGAAGTCGTTCATGTCGGCCGTCACGACCGTCAGGTTGTCGAGGCCCCGCGCGGCCGCTTGGCCCTCGATGAAGGCGCGCTGCGAGGCCGAGTTCGAGACCGAGGTGATGCGGGCGTTCGGATAGCGCGCCGCCATCCACAGCGACAGCGAACCCCAGCCGCAGCCCAGCTCCAGGATCGTTTGGCCGTCGCGCAGGTCCGCGTGCTCGGCGGTCTCGCGCAGCGCGGCCGCCTCGCCCTCGGCCAGCGTGTTGGCGCCGGGCGGATAGAGGCCGCTGGAATATTTCAGGTTCGGACCGAGAATCGCCTCGAAGAACGGCGCGGGCAGTTCATAGTGCTGGGCGTTGGCCGCGTCGGTGTGGGTCGCGATCGGCCGCGTCTCCATCTCGCGCGCGAAGGCGGCTGAGGTCCCGGGCGGGGCCTTGCCGAGACGGCGGCGGGCGTCGCCGACAAGAAAGTCGATGGCCGCGCGCGAGACCGCGTCGGGCATGGGCGCGTCCTCGAACGCGTGGATCGCCGCCTTCACCAAGCTCATGGGCCGTTCTCCCTCGCTAGCCTTCACAGCTACGGAGAGAGAACGCCCGCGGATGGGTCCGGGCGACGATCCTTTCGGATCAGGCCTTGGTCCAGGCGTCCAAGTCGTTCAGAGCCCGGATGCTCATCAGCCGCTTCTTGGCGCGGCCGCGTTCCTTCAGCGGGATCTTCTTGCCGTCCTCGTCGACCTTCGGCGCTTCCAGCGGGGGCAGGAGGCCGTAGTTGATGTTCATCGGCTGGAAGCTGCCGCCGTCCAGGTGGCCGCCGGTGATGTGCTCGACGAGGGCGCCCAGGGCGGTGGTCGGAGGCGGGGCGTCCAGCGGCGCGCCCTTGCGGTCGGCGGCGGCGAAACGGCCGGTCAGCAGGCCCATGGCGGCGCTCTCGACATAGCCCTCGACGCCGGTCACCTGGCCCGCGAAGCGCAGGCGCGGCTGGGTCTTCATGCGCAGCGACTTGTCCAGCAGCTTGGGCGAATTGATGAAGGTGTTGCGGTGCAGGCCGCCCAGGCGCGCGAACTGGGCGTTCTCCAGACCCGGGATCATTCGGAAGGTCTCGGCTTGGACGCCGTGCTTCAGCTTGGTCTGGAAGCCGACCATGTTCCACAGCGTGCCGAGCGCGTTGTCCTGGCGCAGCTGCACGATGGCGTAGGACTTGACGGTCGGGTCGCGCGGATTGGTCAGGCCCACGGGCTTCATCGGGCCGTGGCGCAGGGTCTCGCGACCCCGCTCGGCCATCACCTCGATCGGCAGGCAGCCGTCGAAGTAGGGCACGTTCTCCCACTCCTTGAACTCGGACTTGGGGCCGGCCAGCAGGGCGTCGATAAAGGCCTCGTACTGCGCCTTGTTCATCGGGCAGTTGATGTAGGCGGCCGCGTCGCCGCCGGGGCCTTCCTTGTCGTAGCGCGACTGGCGCCAGGCGACGTCCATGTTGATGGACTCGAAGTGGATGATCGGCGCGATGGCGTCGAAGAAGCTGAGTTGGCCTTCGCCGGTCAGGTCC
>JAYRLX010000345.1:0-2718 GCA_041905125.1 Caulobacter sp.
CTCAAGCGGAGCAAGGACCGCTGGCGCTCCGCCTGATCCGCCTACCCCATCGGGGCCGCCGATCGTCCGTCGCTGGGCCGTCCGCGCGACGGAAACGCGCCTCGTCACGAAAAAGGCCGCCTGCGTCGGCGTGACGCAGGCGGCCTCTCCATTCTGGCCTATTGCTCCGTACGCCGAACGGCGTTCGTCAGGCCGCCGCGTCGAAAGACAGCGACTCGTAGCGCTTCAGATGGTGGTCGACCGAGCCGAACAGCCCTTCGATCATCGTGGCGCGCTTGAAGTAGTGACCGATGGCCAGCTCGTCCGTCATGCCCATGCCGCCGTGGATCTGGATGGCGTTCTGGCCGACGAACTTGCAGGCGCGGCCGATGCGGACCTTCATGGCCGAGACGGCCTTGGCGCGCTCGGCGGCGTCTTCCTCGAGCTTGATGGTGGCCATGTAGGTCATCGACACCGACTGCTCGAGCTCGATGAACATGTCGACCATCCGGTGCTGCAGCACCTGGAAGTTGGCGATGGCCGTGCCGAACTGCTTGCGCTGCTTGGCGTAGTCCAGCGTGCCCTCGTGCAGCTTGCGCAGCACGCCCACGGCCTCGGCGCCGACGGCGGCGGTGGCCTCGTCGATCACCTTGTCGACCAAAGCCAGGCCGTCCTCGGCGATCAGGGCGTCGGCCGGGATCGAGACATTCTCGAAATAGACTTCCGAGGCGCGGTTGCCGTCGACGGTCGGATAGTCGCGGGTGACGATGCCCGGCAGGCTCTTGTCGACCAGGAACACCCCGACGCCGCCGGCGTCGCGCTGGGCGCCGCCGGTGCGGGCGGTGACGATCAGGTGGGTGGCGAACGGCGCGCCGATCACCACGGCCTTGTGGCCGTTCAGGGTCCAGCCCGCGCCGTCCTTCTTGGCCGTCGTCTTCAGGTCGCGCCAGGTGTAGCGGGCCTGCGGCTCGCCATAGGCGAAGGCGATGGTGGTGGTCCCGCCGATGATCCCCTCGATCACCGAGGCCGCGCCGGCGTAGCCGGAGTGCTTCAGGAAGCCGCCGCCGATCACGACGGTGCCGAGATAGGGCTCGATCACGAGCGCCTTACCGAACTCCTCCATGACGATCATGTTGTCGACCGCGCCGCCGCCCAAGCCGCCCAGCTCTTCCGAGAACGGCGCGCCCAGGATGCCCAGCTCCTCGGCGAAGGCCTTCCAGTAATCGGCGCGCCAGCCGCTGTCCGAGCTGACGATCTTGCGACGGGTGTCGAAGTCGTACTTGTCCTGCAGGAAGCTCGCGACCGTGTCGCGGAGCATCGACTGTTCTTCGGTGAAGTTGAAATCCATCCCTGGTCCCTTTGTTCTTTAGGCCCCGAGGCGCATCGAGCGGCCGTCCAGAGGCGTGTCGGTGAAGCGATCCCCTCCCCGCAATGGAGAGGGGTTCCTGGAATTCAGATCAGAGGCCCAGCACCATCTTGGCGATGATGTTGCGCTGGATCTCGTTGGAGCCGCCGTAGATCGACGTCTTGCGGACGTTGAAATAGGTCGGGGCGGCGCGGTGGGCGAAGTCGGGGCCGATCGGATGGGCGTTGTCGCCGTCAGTCGGGAAGCCGCGGAAGTAAGGCGCGCCGTAGTGGCCGGCGGCCTCCAGCACCAGCTCGGTGATCCGCTGTTGGATCTCGGTGCCCTTGATCTTCAAGAGGCTGGATTCCGGACCGGGGCCCTTGCCGGCGGCTTCGCCCGCCAGGGTGCGCAGTTCGGTGTATTCCAGCGCCGTCAGGTCGATCTCCAGTTCGGCGACCTTGCGCTTGAACGCCGGATCCTTGATCAGGGCCGAGCCGTCATCGCCCAGTTCGGTCGAGGCCATCTGGCGGATGCGCTCGATGCCGCGCTTGGAGCGGGCGACGCCGGCGATGCCGGACCGCTCGTGGGCCAGCAGGAACTTGGCGCAGGTCCAGCCCTTGTTCTCTTCGTAGATGCGGTTCTCGACCGGCACCTTGACGTTCTCGAACCAGACCTCGTTGACCTCGTGCTCGCCGCCCAGGGTGATGATCGGACGCACGGTCACGCCCGGCGACTTCATGTCGATCAGCAGGAACGAGATGCCTTCCTGGATCTTGGCGTTCGGGTCGGTGCGGACCAGGCAGAAGATCCAGTCGCCGTGCTGGGCCAGGGTGGTCCAGGTCTTCTGGCCGTTGACCAGGTAGTATTCCTTGCCGTCGTCGCCGGTGAAGCGCTCGGCCTTGGTCTTGAGGCTGGCGAGGTCGGAGCCGGCGCCCGGCTCCGAATAGCCCTGGCTCCACCAGATGTCGCCCGACAGGGTCGGCGGCAGGAAGCGCGCTTTCTGCTCGGGCGTGCCGAAGGTGTAGATCACCGGCCCGACCATGTTGATGCCGAACGGCAGGATCGGCACGCAGTCGGCGCGGGCGGTCTCTTCCGACCAGATGTAGCGCTGAACCGAGGTCCAGCCCGGACCGCCGTACTGGGTCGGCCAAGCCGGGGCCACCCAGCCCTTGTTGGCCAGGATGCGGTGCCAGGCGAGGAAGTCCTCCTTGGCCATTTCCTCGCCTTCTTCCTGCTTGTCGCGCAGGCCCGCCGGATAGTTCTCGGCGATGAAGGCGCGGACCTCATCGCGGAAGGCGAGGTCCTCGGGCGAGAAGTCGAGATTCATGGCCAGCTCCCGTTCCAATCGGCCTCTCTAGGGGAGGCCGTTATTGCGTTTCGAGCGCCACGATATC
>JAYRLX010000345.1:2728-4429 GCA_041905125.1 Caulobacter sp.
CGACCGTTTGGAAAGATGACGTTAGCGTCAACGGAAGCAAACGTGATCCGCGTTCACTTGAGACGCCGCTCCGGCGGCTAGCGGACCTCGCAGGCGAGCTTGACGAGCGCCAGGGCCGAAACGCCGCCGACGCCTTCCTCATCGAGGATATCGAGCGCCAGCAGCGGCCGCTTGTCGAGGATTTCCAGAAGGCGGGCGTGGCCCTTGGCCGGGCTGACATGCGCGGCGAGACAGTGGTCGATCGCCGTGGGCTCGACCGCGCGCAGGACCGCCGCGGCGGCGCAGGCGGCGTAGCCGTCCAGCAGCACCGGGACCTTCTGGACGCGGGCGGCCAGGATCGCGCCGAGCACGGCGGCCGTTTCGCGCCCGCCCAGCTGGCGCAGGATGTCCAGCGGGTCGTCCGAGAGGCCCTCGGCCTTGGCGCGCGCGACGGCGGCGGCGACTGGTTCGGGATCATCCGACCAGTCCGAGGCTTCGCCGCCGAACAGCGCCAGGCACAGGGCCGCGGCGGTGCGGGCCGGCTCGGCGACGATGACGCCTGGGATCAGCAGGTCGGGCTGCTTGGCCAGGGCCTCCATGCCGAAGGCCATGGTGGCGGCGGCCTCCTTCTCGCTCATCGAGGCCTTCTCGACGGGGTCCGGCGACGGGCGGTCGATGGCGAGGTCGAAGGCTTCGAGGCCGGCGCCTTGGACGCCCGCCAGCCGCGAGACGGTCGCGCCGCCCGAGGCGATGGCTTCCAGGCGGTCGCGGGCGTAGCCGCGCGGCCCGACGCCCTGGCGCGCCCCGGCGTACAGCGCCACGACCGGCCGGTTCACCGCCGGCGGGCTCTTGCCGCTCCACGCGGTGAGCCAGGCCGAAATCTCGGCCAGCCGCCCACCCTGCTCCAGCGTCGGAGACGGTCCCGGCGCGGGCGGCGAGACGGCGAGTTGGCGGATGTCGTCGAATGGGGAAGCGGTCATGGGCGCGGACTTAAACCCGTCCGCGCCCAAAGCAAGCCCCGATGACCTCAAGATCGACGCGGCTTGCGCGCCATCAAGGGAATGGAGATGTTTGTCGCCATGACAACGACGCCGCCGGCCAAACCGCCCCGCCCGATCGCCACGCCCTGCGTCAAGGTGTGCGCGGTGGACGGCGCCAGCGGCTATTGCCTGGGCTGCCGCCGCACCCTGGCCGAGATCGCCGGCTGGGCGAAGTTCAGCGACGAGGAACGGGCGGCGATCACCGCCGCCCTCCCCGATCGGCCGGACCCGATGGTCGCGCTGATGGCGGCTACGGCGCGATAGCCGCTAGTGCGCGGCGGCCTGGGCCTGCGCGAGGTAGCCGGCGCAAACGCTCTGACGCTCGGCCTGCAGCTTGGCCTTCTTGGCCCCTTCGGCGGTGTCGGCCTTGCGGCGCGTCGCGATCATTTCGCGGACAGCCGAAGCGCGCACCGACTCCTTACGGTTGGCGCCCTGCTCACCCAGGAAGGCTTGGAGAGCGGCGGTGTCCAGCTTGCCGAGGTTCTCGGAGGCGGCCAGAGCGCTGCAGCGCGAAGCTTCCACGAACTGCGTGTCACTTATGCTGGCTTCGGCGTGAGCAACCCCCGCGAAGCTTACAGCAACCAGCCCGATAAGAACTTTCTTCATGGCAATACTCCCTCTCCAGGCCAAAAACCTGTGAGCGGATAAATATCCCCAAGACGAATGTTCTCAAAATTAAAAC
>JAYRLX010000346.1:0-4422 GCA_041905125.1 Caulobacter sp.
CGACGAAGACCAGGGTCGAGCGCGGCGTGACCGACAGGATCTCCTCGATGTCCGCGGCGGTCAGGGCGTTGCCGGTCGGGTTGTTGGGCGTGCACAGCACCAGCAGCTTCGGCCCTTGGGCGGCGGCCGCCTTGAAGGCCGGCACGTCGAGGTCGAAGTTCGCCAGGCGCGGCACGTCGACGATCCTGGCCTCGGCGCAGCGCGCGAAGATGTCGTAGGCCGGGAACGTCGGGCTGGAGAAGAGGATCGTGTCCCCGGGGTGCAGCACCGCCCGGAACAGGTAGTCGATCAGCGCCTCTGAGCCGGGCGAGACCACGATCCGGGCGGCGTCGACGCCCAGGCGGCCGCCAATCGCGGCGCGCAGGGTCTCGCAATAGGGGTCCGGATAGAGCTCGGGCTCGGCGATGGCGGCCGCGACGGCGGCGGCGACCTTGGGACTGGCGCCCAGCAGGTTCTCGTTGCTGGCCAGCTTGGAGAACTGAGACCGTCCGGTGCGCTTACCGGCCTCGGCCAGGGTCATACCCGACTTGTAGGCCTGGACGCCCTCAAGGGCCGGCCGCATGGGCGACGCTGGCGCGGCGGTGACGGGCTTGCGATCCAGGACGAGCATGCGGCCGCTCCAAAACACGAGAGCAGGCAGCTTATCGCGGAGCGAAAGTCAGAACGTGGCGATCATGACCAGAATTAACGCCATTCAGGTCACATCATGCCAACTGACCAGCTTGATCTTCGTCAAAGTGATCAGTCCAGATAGTCCAGCGGCAGGGCGGTGGAATCCTTCAGCGTGTCGAGCACGAACGACGAGCGGATGTCCTTCACGGCAGGCATCTTCAGCAGGCGCTTCATCGTGAAGTCGGCATAGGCGTCGAGGTTCGGCACGGCGACCTTCAGCAGGTAGTCGTAGCCGCCGGTCATCACGTAGCAGCCGACCACCTCCGGCTCGCGCAGCACCGCCTGCTTGAAGGCCTCGGCCGCCTCCTCGCTGTGCCGATCGACCTGCACTTCCACATAGGCCAGCACGTCCAGCTTGGCCTTGCGTCGATCCAGCAGCGCGACATAGCCGCTGATCAAGCCCGAGGCCTCCAGTTGCTTGACCCGCCGCAGGCAGGGGCTGGGCGACAGCCCCACCCGCTCGGCCAACTCGACGTTGGAGATCTTGCCGTCCTCCTGCAGGATCTGGAGGATCTTCCGATCGGCGCGGGTGAGCTTCATCGTGACCCGATTGGGCTAAAAGTTGGCAGATGGCGCCAACCTATACCGCCGAGGCTTCGAAAGCGCAGCCTCCGTGTTCAGTGCGGCGCCGCCGGCGGCGCGTCATCGCGCAGCCTGGCGCGGAAGTCGTTCAGCCGCGCGCGGTAGCCCTCGGCGTCGCCGAATTCCAGGAACTCGTAATAGCGCCGATGCGGGTCTGTGATCTTCACGGCGTGCTTGATCGGACACCAGTACTGTTCGGTGCGGCTGGCCACTTCCCGCACATAGGCGATCACGCCATTGGCGTAGCCGCAGAAGGTGCAATTGAGCCGCTCGATGACATTCAGATAGCCCAGGCGGTCGCGGTCGAGCGCGATGTAGTCGCGACGCCGCACTCTCGGAATGCCGTAGGCGCGAAAGCAGATCGCCTGATAGGCGCTGACCCAGACGTCGACGAGCACCAGAGGGATGATCAGCGAATAGATCACCGGCGCGGTCAGGACGACGGCGGGCGAGGTTCGGCCAAAGAACTTGACCAGATCCAACCGCAGCCGGCGATGCCGAGCCGCCACGCCCATCTCGAACTCGCCGATCTTCTCGGAAAGGGTCCAGCCAAGCGCCCTGCGCCGCCGCTCGATCTCGCGGTCGAGCTCCGCCTGGAGGCCGACGATCTGGTCGGCGATTTCCTTCATGCGCTGGGTCATGGGCGGCTCTTCCAGATGGTTCGAGGGCGATATGCGCCGGCGCCGCTAAAGCAAAACGCCCCGAGTTTCCCCGGGGCGTTCATGTCACTTGCCTCCCTTGCGGGGGTCGCCTTTTCAGTTGGCCAGGCGACGCAGGAAGGACGGGATTTCCAGGTCCTCGCCGTCGTCGGTCTGCGGCGTTTCAACCGGCGCCAGCTGCGGGCGGACGCTTTGGGTGGTGCGGGCTTGCGGCTGCGGAGCCGAGGCCTGCTGCTCGTAGCGTTGGCGACCGCCGCCGAACATCGAAAGCCAGCCGCCTTGCTTCTGCGGACGGCGCTCTTCGTAGTAGCTGCCGCTTTCCGGGAACAGCGGCTCTTCGGCGACGTCGTCGACCAGCGGGTCGACGATGCGGTTCACCTGCCGGGCCGCCGGCTGGGCCACGCGCGGTTCTTCAGCTACGGTCGGCTCGTCGTAATAGAGCTCGGCTTCCGGCTCCGGCTGGGGCGCGGACATGACGATCTCGGGCTCGGGCGCCGGGGCCGGCGCGGGTTCCGGCGCCGGGGCGAAGGCCGAAGAGAACGCCGTCGAGGGGCGCTCCGCCGGACGCGCGGCTTCGTAGCGGGCGGTCGGACGAGCCGGCTCGGGCTGCGGCGCCGGACGCGCGGTGTCGGCGATCAGCGGCTGGGTGGTGGTGTTGCGGGTGACCGGCTTCGGCTCGATCTGGGCGATCGAGGCGCCGTCCATGCCGGTGGCGACCACCGACACGCGGATCACGCCTTCCAGCGACGGGTCGAAGGCCGCGCCGAAGATGATGTTGGCTTCCGGATCGACCTGGTCCGAGATCGCGTTGGCGGCCTCGTCGACTTCCAGCAGGGTCATGTCCATGCCGCCAGTCACGTTGACCAGCACGGCCTTGGCGCCCTTCAGCGAGACTTCGTCCAGCAGCGGGTTGGCGATGGCGTTCTGGGCGGCCATCAGGGCGCGGTCTTCGCCGGTGCCCTCGCCGGTGCCCATCATCGCCTTGCCCATCTCGGTCATGACCGTGCGGACGTCGGCGAAGTCGAGGTTGATCAGGCCCGGCAAGACCATCAGGTCGGTGATCGAGCGGACGCCCGAGTGCAGGACCTGGTCGGCCATGCCGAACGCTTCGGCGAAGGTCGTGCGCTCGTTGGCGACGCGGAACAGGTTCTGGTTCGGGATGACGATGAGGGTGTCGACGTAGCGCTGCAGCTCCTGGATGCCGCTATCGGCCAAGCGCATGCGGTGACGGCCTTCGAAGTGGAAGGGCTTGGTCACGACGCCGACGGTCAGGATGCCGCGCTCGCGAGCGCACTTGGCGATGATCGGGGCCGCGCCGGTGCCGGTGCCGCCGCCCATGCCGGCGGTGATGAACACCATGTGCGCGCCGTCGAGGTGCTCACCGATTTCCGGGAAGGACTCTTCCGCGGCGCTCATGCCCACTTCCGGGTGCGCGCCGGCGCCCAGGCCTTGCGTCACTTGCACGCCCAGCTGGATCCGCCGATCGGTCTTGGCGAACTGCAGCTGCTGTGCGTCGGTGTTGGCCACCACGAACTCAACACCCTCGAGGCCCGCCTCGATCATGTTGTTCACGGCGTTACCGCCAGCGCCGCCAACACCAAAGACCACGATGCGCGGCTTCAGCTCGGTCGTACGCGGCGCGGAAAGAGAAATAGCCATGGGACCCTCGCGTCCTTACGCCGAAATCGTCAAATTAGACCTCGGCGACACCCAATCGCCGGGGGATGCCTCGACGATCGTGTTAACAGAACAACCACCATCGTTAATCGGCAGTTAACTGCATAATCTGAGTCGGGGTCCGGTCGAGCGCGGCCTTGGGATAAATTGTGGTCTATCAACAGAAAACCCAAGCGAACCAAGGGTCCTGACGGCGTCCACAGACATCTGCGACCGAACGCCGCTGAGTCTCTATTCTGGCGAATAGCCACGCTTTGAGCAGCAAAAAAGGCCCGTCCGAGGTGCTCGGAGGGGCCTTTAAAGTTAAACAGTAGAGTTAATCACGCTTAAGGTTTGAAGGCCGAAACAGCCTTGACCTAGAGGTTGTCGCGCAGCCAGGCGGCGGCGCGCGAAATGGGGCTGGCGTTCGGATCCAGGGGGCGCTTGCGAGCCACGCCGCCGGCCAGGGCCTTGGACGAGACGGCTTCGCGCGGGCCGAAAGCGGTGCGGTGCAGGGTGCCGGCGGCGGCGCAGAAGGCCGGGCCCGAAGCGGCGTCGGCCAGATGAGGAACCCTACGTGGGCGACCCAGGCGCACCGGGCGATCGAACACCCGCACGGCCACTTCGCGCACGCCGGCCAGCTGGCTGGCGCCGCCGGTCAGGACGATGCCCGCGCCCGGCTCGACCGGCGCGCCGGAGGCCTTCAGGCGCTCGCGCAGCAGCTCCAGCGTCTCCTCGACGCGCGGCTGGATGATGCCCTTCAGCAGGGAGCGGGGGGCGATCACCGGACCCGCGCCCGGATCGTCGCCGCGCGGCGGCGCCTCGATCATCTCGCGGTCCTCGTTGGCCGAGG
>JAYRLX010000347.1:0-4417 GCA_041905125.1 Caulobacter sp.
CGGCGTCGCGGCCGGGCTGCTGTTCGTCGTGCCGGGGCTGCTGGTGATGCTGGGGCTGTCGGCGCTTTATGTCGTCCACGGCCGTTCCGACTGGGCCGCGCCGGTGCTGCTGGGGCTGAAGGCGGCGGTAGTGGCGCTGGTGCTGCAAGCGCTGCTGAAGATCGGCAAGAGGGCGGTGAAGGATCGGCTGACGGCCTTCGTCTGCGGCGCGGCCTTCGCGCTGCTGGCCTTCACGACCATCCCGTTCCCGCTGGTGGTGCTGGGCGCTGGCGTGCTGGGCTGGCTGGCGGCCAGGGACGCCGGCGAGCCCGTCGCCGAGCCTTCGGCGCCGGCGAAGGGGCAGGGACGCACCGCCTTGGCTTGCCTCGTCCTGTGGCTGGCGCCAATAGGCTTGGCGTGGCTGCTGGCGCCGGGCTCGACCCTGGCCTGGATGGGGCTAGCGTTCGGCGGTCTGGCCGCGATCAGCTTCGGCGGCGCCTATGCGGCCCTGGCCTATCTGGGGCAGGCGGCGTCCGCGTTCGGCTGGCTGTCCGCCACCCAGATGCTGGACGGCCTGGGGCTGGCCGAGACCACGCCCGGACCGCTGATCCTGGTCTTCGTCTTCGTCGGCTTCGTTGGCGCCTTCCAGACCGCCGCGCCGGAGTGGGCCTGGGTGCTCGCGGTGCTGGGCGGACTCATGGCCGCCTGGACCACCTTCGCGCCGTCGTTCCTCTGGATCTTCGCGGGCGGGCCGCTATTCGAGCGCTGGGGCCGTCGCCCGCGTCCCGCGCGCGCTCTGGCGCTGATCTCCGCCGCCGCCGTCGGGGTGATCGGACAACTGGCCCTGTGGTTCGCCATTCACCTGCTGTTCCGCTCTGGTCACACGCTGGAGGCGGGCCCTCTGCGGATCCTTCTGCCCGATCCCGCCAGCCTGGACTATGCGGCGCTGGGCCTGGTGGCCCTGGCGCTAGCCCTGGCGAGCCGCCTGCCGATGCTGGTCATGATCGCCGTGCTGGTGGGCGCCGGCGTGCTCCTGAAAGCGGCGGGCCTGAGTTAATATAACATTATTATTTTCGCGCTTGCGAACGGGAATTCCGTGTTATGCTGCGACGCACAAAATCGCGGTAGCCGGGAGCGCCCCCATGGTTTCCTCGTCCTTCCTCTCTGAGTTCCAAACCGACAAGATCGAGCCCGAGCTGGCCCCCCGCCTGGCGGTCGGCGCGGCGTCGCCGCTGTGGCTGATGTTCGGCGGCGCGGCCGCCGCCGGCGCGGCGTATTGGTGGTGGGCCTCGCGCTGGCGCGAGGCGGTGAACCTCGAGGCGGTGCTGGCCTTGGCCCCCGAACCCGTCGCGCCCGCCGTCGAAGCCGAAGCGGTCCTGGCTTCCGCCCCAGAGCCGGTCGCAGAAGCCATGGCTGAGGCGGTCGAGGCCGTCGAGGTCGTGATGGACGCGGCCGAGGAGGCGGTGGAGACCTTCGCGGAGGCTACGCTGACCGCGGCCGAACCGGCGAACGACGCGGCGCTTGAGGCGGTCGAGGAAGTGGTCGACGTCGTCGAACTTGGGCCCGATCCCGAGGATGAGGAAGACGACGAAGAAGAGGACGATGAGGCGTACTACGAGGACGCGCTTATGGTCGCGAAGCCGCTGACCGAGGAGGTCCCCGCCGAGCTTGACGCGATCGCGGAGACGGTGATCGCCGCCGGCGACGACCTGACGCGTCTGGTCGGCGTCGGGCCGAAGCTGGCCGCCTCGCTGGCCGAGCTGGGCGTCACCACCTTCAGCCAGATCGCCGCCTGGACGCCCGAGGAACTGGCCGAGATCGACCTGAAGCTGGGCCTGAAGGGCCGCGCCGAACGCGACGCCTGGATCGCCCAGGCCAAGCGCTTCGCCGCCAGCGTCGAGAGCGAACCCGCGACGGCCTAAACCTCTCCGGACCGCCGTTCCATCACCAGGATCGGCGATCCCTTGTAGGCGGCGTGGGTCTTCACGCGGAAGCCGACCTTGGTCGCCAGCGCGATCGAGGGCCCGTTCTCCACATTGATGATGCAGGGAACCACCGGCGGCGCCAGGGTCTCGTCGATCCAGGCGAGGCCAGCTTCCACCGCTTCGGTCCCGAAGCCCTGTCCGTGCGACCACGCCGCCAGCACCCAGCCCATCTCGGGCAGGTCATAGAGGCTGGGCTCCAGCTCGCGCCGCAGGTCCGCGAAGCCGACCTCGCCGACATAGCGACCGGTCGCTGTCTCACGCACCGCCCAGTAGCCGAAGCTCAGCACCTCCCAGAGCCCGCGGGCGCGCATCAGACGCGTCCAGCTCTCCTCCTCGGTGTACGGGCGGCCGCCCACGTGGCGGGTGACCAGCGGATCGGCCCACATGGCGCGGCTGTCCTCGAAATCGGCCAGGGTCGGCGGCGACAGGGTCAGGCGCGGGGTCTTCAGAGTGGGAGCGGGCATCGGCCAGTAGGGTTTGCGGATCGGATGCGCCGCAAGCTACACGGACGAGCCCTCCAGGAAAGAGCCCATGACCTCGCCCGTCGACGCCATCGCCGCCCGCCGCAAGCTGACCAACAAGCTGATCGCCGCCAAGGACGCCGCCCGCCTGAAGCCGTTCTTCGATCCGCGCATCACGGTGATCGCCGGCGACGGTTCGCTGCTGCTGGGCGCCGAGGACGTTCTGGCGGCGTTCGCCGGCCAGTTCGCCGAGAAGGGCTTCGTGGCCTATGTGCGCACGACAGAGGACATCGCCCTGAACGCCGACGGGACCCGTGGCGCCGAACGCGGGCGCTGGGTCGGCTCCTGGACGGACGCGCCCGAGCAGTCTGGGACCTATCTGGCGACCTGGAAGAAGGTGACTGGCCAGTGGGTGATCGAGAACGAGCTCTTCGTGACGCTGGCGTGACCAACGAGGCTGGACGCCGCCACATGACTCGGAATTAATTTCGCCGCACCGGGCGGCGGCCTTACGCCTTCGTCCTCCAAATATGTCCTGGGGAGGAAAAGCCTTGCTCAATCGCCGTCAGATGATGTTCGCCTCGGCCGCCGCGGGCTTCGCCGCGACCGGTGGTCTGCCGTCCCTGGCCCTGGCCCGCGAGGGCGAGGTCGCCAAGCTGAACGCCCTGTTCGACGACATGATGGCGCTGCAGCTTCGCCAGTCGCCGGAAACCGCCACGGGCCTTGGCCTCGACAGCGGTGACCTGGCCTGGACCAAGGGCCTGCTGGGCGACCGGTCGTTCGCCGCCATCGAGGCCGGCGCGGCCACCACCAGCAAGCAGCTGGGCGCCCTGCGCGCCATCGACCGCCGCGCCCTCAAGGGCATGGATGCGGTGAACTACGACACCGTCGAGTTCGTGATGTCCGTCCAGGACGAGGGCAACAAGAAGTTCACCTATGCGGGCGGCGGCTCCGGCGCGCCCTACGTGCTGAGCCAGCTGACCGGCAGCTATCAGTACATGCCTGACTTCCTCGACACCCAGCACAGCATCGAGACCAAGGCCGACGCCGACGCCTATCTGTCGCGCATGGAAGGTTTCGCGCGGCTGATGGACCAGGAGACGGCGATCGCCAAGCGCGACATCGCCGACGGCGTGATCCCGCCGGACTTCATCATCGACAAGACGCTGATCCAGATGCGCGCCTTCGCCGGCACGCCGACGGCCGAAGCGCCGCTGGTCAAGTCGATCGCGCGACGGACCAAGGAAAAGAACATCGCCGGCGACTGGGCGGGCGAGGCCTCTAAGATCTACGAGAACTCCGTTCTGCCGGCCCTCAAGCGCCAGATCGCGCTGATGGAGAGCATCCGTCCCAAGGCCACGCACGACGCAGGCGTGTGGCGCCTGAAGGATGGCGCGGACTACTACGCCCTGTCCCTGAAGAACTACACGACCGCGACCCTGACGCCCGACGAGATCCACCAGCTGGGCCTCGACATGGTCAAGTCGATCGAGCTCGAGGCCGACAAGCTGTTCAAGAAGATCGGCATGACCCAGGGCACGGTCGGGGACCGCATGCGCAAGCTGGGCGAGGACTTCTATCCGAACACGGATGAGGCCAAGGAACAGCTGATCAAGGACCTAAACGCCAAGGCCGCCTGGATCCAGAAGCAGCTGCCCGCCTATTTCGGCCAGTTGCCCAAGGCGCCGCTGGAGATCCGTCGCGTGCCCAAGGCGATCGAAGCCGGCGCGCCGGGCGGCTATTACAACTCGCCCTCGCTGGATGGGAAGCGTCCGGGCATTTACTGGATCAACCTGCGCGACACCAAGGAGCAGGCCAAGTACACCCTGACCACGCTCACCGTGCATGAAGGCGTTCCGGGTCACCACCTGCAGCTGTCGCTGTCCAACGAAGCCCAGGGCCTGCCGATGATCCGCAAGATCGTCGGCTTCTCGGGCTACGCCGAGGGCTGGGCGCTCTATTCCGAGCAGCTGGCCGTCGAGATGGGCATCT
>JAYRLX010000348.1:0-4413 GCA_041905125.1 Caulobacter sp.
GCCCGCGGCCAGTCGCGGCGCACCCAGTCGGACTGGATCGTGATCGAGCGCGAGCGCGGCATCTCGGTCAGCGCCTCGGTCATGACGTTCGATCACGACGGCCTGATGTTCAACCTGCTGGACACCCCGGGCCACGAGGACTTCTCGGAAGACACCTACCGCACGCTGACGGCCGCCGACGCGGCCATCATGGTACTGGACGCCGCCAAGGGCATCGAGCCGCAGACCCTGAAGCTGTTCGAAGTCTGCCGCCTGCGCGACATCCCGATCATCACCTTCATCAACAAAATGGACCGCGAGGCCCAGGACCCGTTCGAGCTGCTGGACGAGGTCTCGTCCAAGCTGGCGCTGGATCCGGCGCCGCTGTACTGGCCCGCCGGCTCGGGCGGTCGCTTCAAGGGCATGCTGGACCTGCGCAAGGACCAGTTCATTCCCTACGCCAAGAAGAGCTCGACCGATGAGGAGGGCCATCCCGACCCGGTCGCCTTCAAGGGCAATGCGGTGGTCCAGTATCTGGACCCTGACGAGAAGGCCGAGCTGGAAGACAACGCCATGCTGGTCACCGAGGCCGGCAAGCCGTTTGACGTCCAGTCGTTCCTGGAAGGCCACATGACGCCGGTGTTCTTCGGCTCGGCCCTGCGCCACTTCGGCGTCGCTGAGCTGCTCGGCGGCATCGGCGCCTATGCGCCGCCCCCCAAGCCCATGCCGGCCACCAAGAACGGCGCGGAGACACATGTGGCCCCGGGCGACAGCGAGGTTTCGGGCTTCGTCTTCAAGGTCCAGGCGAACATGGACCCCAACCACCGCGACCGGATCGCCTTCCTGCGCCTGACCAGCGGCCGCTTTACGCGCGGCATGAAGCTGAAGGCCCAGAACACCGGCAAGGCCATGAGCGTCAACGCGCCGATCATGTTCTTCGCCTCCGACCGCGAGCTGGCCGAGGACGCCTTCGCCGGCGACGTGATCGGCATCCCGAACCACGGCGTCTTGCGGGTGGGCGACAGCCTGTCCGAAAGCGGGACTCTGCGCTTCGCGGGCCTGCCCAACTTCGCCCCGGAAATCCTGCGCCGCGTGCGCGTGAAGGACCCGCTGAAGGCCAAGCACCTGAAGAAGGCGCTGGAAGGCCTGGCCGAAGAGGGCGTCACCCAGCTGTTCCGTCCGATGATCGGCAGCGACTTCATCGTCGGCGCCGTCGGCCGGCTGCAGTTCGAGGTCATGGCCGACCGCCTGGCCAACGAATACCAGCTGGAAGTCATCTTCGAGGCCAGCCCGTACGCCGAAGCCCGCTGGCTGGGCGGCGACCGCGCCGATGTCGAGGACTTCGTGGGCAAGCACAAGTCGGCCATGGGCCAGGACATCGACGAGGCCCCCGTCTTCCTCGGCAAGAGCGCCTGGGAGATCGGCTACGTCGCCGAACGCTATCCGAAGGTGCGTTTCGAGCGGACCAAGGAGCGGGCGTAAGGCTACGCCACCCTAGAGGGTGGCGTAGTAACCCAGTTCCGCGTGCTGGACGTGGTCGCCCGAGGCCATCGGGCTGGCCATGACTTCCTTGAAGGCCACCTTGAACTTGGCCATCTCTTCCGGCGTGCCGACCGAGACGCGGACGGCGTTGGGCCAGATGGGCCAGGTGCGGCCGATCAGGACGTTCTGGGCCTTCATCGCCGCGAACACGGCTTTGCCGTTGCGGCCCGTGTCGATCATGAAGCAGTTGGTCTGCGGGTCGCCGATCACCTTGTAGCCGTTGGCCTTCAGCCACGCGATCGTGTCGCGGCGCGTATCGCCGATGATCTTGCGCCGTAGCGGCACCAGCTTCGCGTCCTCTAGCGAGGCGCGGGCGGCGGCCGAACCGGTGATCGGCATGGCGTTCTGGCCAAATGGCGTCAGCTTGGCCAGGAGGTCGGGCCGCCCGACGGCGAAACCGCAGCGGATGCCGGCCATGCCATAGATCTTCGAGAAGGTGCGCAGGACGATCAGGTCCTTGCCCTGGGCGACGAGGTCCAGGGTGTCGGGCGCTTCGGTGAGGTGAATATAGGCCTCGTCCACCAGCAGGATCGATCCAGCCGGCTTGTTCTCCAGCGCCCAGATGATGTCCTGCTTGGTGGTCAGGGTGCCGGTCGGGTTGTTCGGGTTGCAGATGTAGATGACGCCGGCCTGGGCGTCGGCGGCGACCATCGCCTTGACGTCGTGGGCGCAGTCGGCGGTCAGCGGCACCTTCACCACCTTGGCCTGGCTGGTCTTGGCCGCGTACATGCCAGCCTCGTAGGACGGGTCGGCCGTGACGAAGCTCTTGGTCGGCGAGGTGAAGGCCAGCACGCTGTAGTGCAGGGGCTCGGACGAGCCGGCGTAGGCCGCGACGTATTCGGGCTTGAGGCCGTTCTGGGCCGCGAAGGTCCGGACCAGAAGGTCGGTCTCGCCGTTGAGGTCATAGCGTCCGCCCAGCGGAGCGACGCGGGCGATGGCGTCGCAGGCCGCCTTGCTCGGGCCCAGCGGGTTTTCATTGGCGTTGATCAGCACCGCGCCGGGCGGCGGGGCGTTGGGGCTCTGGCCGTGCAGCGCCATGCCGGAGGGCGGGGCGGTGGTCGTCTGGGCCGCGGCGTGGGCCAGGCTGGCCTCGGTCACGATCGGGGCGGCGGCGGCGAGCATCGCCGCGCCGCGCAGGAAGGAACGGCGCCCCA
Organism: Caulobacter sp.; assembly: GCA_041905125.1. Classification (GTDB taxonomy): domain Bacteria; phylum Pseudomonadota; class Alphaproteobacteria; order Caulobacterales; family Caulobacteraceae; genus Caulobacter. Next base: position 2,676 of record JAYRLX010000348.1, read on the forward strand.
GCGCCGGTTCGTCGGATATCCGCGTGGTCATTTCGTTCGCTCCCCATTGGCCTGAGGCGCCAGGACGAACCTCCGAGCGCGATCGCGCAAGAGGGGGAGGGCGCTCGACGGCTATCCTGCCCAAGGCGCGGGCAGCGTCAGGCTTGCCATCGCCGTCGAGGCGCGAAATGAGTGCGGCTCCGCCTGCCCAGGAGTCTTTTCCATGCCCGCGCCTCTCGCCATCGGACTCGTGGCCCACGACGACAAGAAGGCCGCGCTGGTCGACTGGGCCAGGGCGCACGCGGACTTCCTGAAGGACAAGGCGCTGTTCGCGACCGGCACCACGGGCGGTCGGATCATGGAGGCGCTGCCGGGTCTTGATCTCACGCGCCTGAAGAGCGGGCCCTTGGGCGGCGACCAGCAGTTGGGCGCGATGATCGCCGAGGGCCGACTGGACGTACTGATCTTCTTCGTCGATCCGCTGTCTCCCCAGCCGCACGACGTCGACGTCAAGGCGCTGATCCGCATGGCGACGCTGGCGAACATCCCGTTCGCCTGCAATCCGGCCACGGCCGACCTGATTGTGGCTTGCCGGCCTAGCTAGCCCGGAAACTTCATCAGGTTCGGCTTGGGGATCGCGGCCTTGAAGGTCCCGCGCGACTTGCTGGTGTCGAGGCCGAACTCCGCCCAGGCGGCCAGGAAGCCATTGGCCTCTTCGTCGGGCGAGGCTGGGACCATCTCCAGCACCGGCCGCGCGGCCACCGCCGCGCGAGCGGCCGCCCAGGCGTCGGGTTCGGCCGCGGCGTAGTCGCCGTCCGAAGTCACCAACTGACTCGCGAGATCCAAGTCAGAGAAGCGCAAGGTCACGGCGGCGTCGGCGGGAAGATCCGACAGGCCTTCCAAAGCCTCGGTCAACGCGGTCAGGCTCATCTTGGCGGCGGTCGTGCGCCGCTCGCCGCCCGCGGCGCCCTTGATCGCGGCGGCGCCGGTCTCGCCATCGATCCGGCGGACATAGGACCAGCCGCCATAGCTCGGGTCCTGGCGGCAGAGGCTGGCGATCCACAGGGTGACGGCGACCATGGCGGGCTCCCAATCAACGTTCCGGCCGAGGTTCTAACCTGCTTCGGCCAGGCTGGGGGAGGGGTTGCGAACAGAAGGTAAACGCCGCTCTAAAACTTATAGTTAACGTCATTTTAAGATCAATGAACGTCGTTCTAAGAAATGTCCTCTGCGGACGAAAGTGGGCAGGTTCGTCGAAGCAAAAAGTGTGCCAAATCGAGGCGTATCCAGCCATTTTGGGCGAAGTTGACGGCGAGGCGTAAAGGCTTGGGAAATATTTATGGTTAATGGTCCGTAAAGACCTATTAACCACTTGTTAAAGCTGCTGGCTCCGGTTTTGCTGCTTGGGCGTTGAACCTTCGACGGCTGTCCCGGGTTGGGACGTCCCCAAGTGGAGTGCGCTGGCCATGTTCGAATTCGGACGAGATCTGAAGCGGCTGTTCGGTGTTGAAGCCGAGGCCAAGAGCGCCTGGCGCGAGGGCCTGACCGGCGGCGACACCTCGCTGCTGGAGCTGCTCGATACGCGCCTGCTGGTCAATGAGGCCCGCTCGGCCGACGTCGCGGCCAGCCGCCTGGGGACCAAGGAGCGCGGCGCGCGTCTTCTGGAAGCCGCGGTGATCTGGCGCGAACTGGCCCGTCGCACGGGCGACGCCACGGCGCTGCGCAAGGGCGCCGCCCAGGCCGAGGCCGCCGTGAAGAT
>JAYRLX010000349.1:0-4402 GCA_041905125.1 Caulobacter sp.
CCTCGGCCAGCTTGGCGTTGGCCGGATCGGAATTGAACGGCGCGGTGGTGTGGTGCATCGCCGGCCACAGGGTGTTGGCCTTCAGGCGCAGCAGCAGGGTGAAGACCTTGCGGTAGGTCTTGGGCCCGATGTCGCCGCGTTCGGGGTCGAAGGTCTTCACCGCCCAGGGATAGAGCCCCCAGTCCTCGTCATTGACGAAGACGCCGCGATAGCGGACCGACGGCGGACCGTAGCGATGGACGCCAGCGCGCACGAAGAGCGCGTCGCGATGCTTCGGCGTCACGTCCGCCCACCAGGCCCAGGGCGAGACGCCCATGGCCTGGGCGACCTCGTAGACGCCGAACGCGGTCCCGCGCCGGTCGCTGCCGATCACCACCAGCGCCTTGTCGACGCCAGGAGCCGGACGGTCGACGGTCGCGATGACGAAGCTCTCCCACGCGCCCTTGAGCCGCGAGACGTCGACGCGCTTGGCGGCGACCAACTGGTCGATCAGCGGACTCTGGCCCAGCGTGCCGACCAGGATCGCGGTCTTGCCGGCGGGCGCGGCGGCGATCGTGGCGCGCTGGCCGGTGACGGTCTGGATGTCGTCGGAGAGATCGTCGGCGGCGTGGCGCACGACGGCGGCGTCGGCGGAATCAACCACGATGGTCGGGACGACGCCCTTCCCCACCAGCTGGAAGCCGCCCCTGACGGGCGCGTCGGCGAAGATCGGCGCGGCCTCGGCGATCGCGCGGCTTGAGGCGCTCGCCGCAAGGGCTTGCCGGGTCGGAACGGCCGACGAGGCCAGGGCCAGGGCGCAGACCGCCGCGACGTGCATCCACTTCATCAGCAAACTCCCTACTCGCGGCCCGTACGCGCCGCCTTCGCGCCCATTCGCTGGGCGACGTTCCTCGGCCGCCGAAGCGGCCTCTAGTCGTTCGCGTGTGTCGCGCTCCGCACGACCGCCCCGAAGTCTTCCAGCCGGCAATCGAAGGCCGGGGTCGCCGTGCCGCAGCCCTGGATGAAGACCGGAGCCGACAGCGGCGGGGTCTTGGCGTCCAGCGGCGTCATGTTCCGCAGCTGGGACAGGCTCTGGCCCGTGAAGCGCACGCGCACCACGCGCACGCCGTCGTCGCGCCTCCAGCGCTCGAACACGAGGGCGCCGCCCGGCTGGATCTGGTTGGGCTGATAGCCCGGCAAGGTCCATTCCATCCGCAGCAGGCCGCCCAGCGAGGCCAGGGTGCCGTCGTGACCGGCGATCACCACCAGCTTGGCGTCGGCGGGACCGATGGAGGCCGCGCCGCCCTCGATCGTGGCGGCCAGACGATCGGCCAGGTGGCCAGCCAGGATCCGCGCGACATAGGGGGTGCGCAGGCGCAGGTCGAACTCGGCCTGGTGCAGGAAGAACGAGCGGGTCAGCGCCTCCTCGTCCAGGCCCTTCCAGCCCAGGCCGGCGAAGTCGCGGCCGTCGGCCCAGGCCATCAGCAGGCTCTCGGTGACGCCCGAGGCGAAGGCCTCGGGGCCGGAGATCCCGGCCAGGTCTTCGCCGTCGACGAAGCCCGGCTTGGCGTCGAACACGCGGCGCTTGCCCGGCGCGGCCGGACACGGCCCCTTGGCGCATTGCATCAGCAGCGCGTCCAGCTGCTCGGCCTCCTGGCGATGGCTGGCGCTCCATGCGGCCAGGTCGCCGCCGACGCGGCCGGCGACGGCGGCGCGCGCGAGGGCCAGGTCCGGCTTGGCGATCCCAGCCTTCACCGGCTCGAACATCGGATCGTCCTTCCCCTCGCCCACCGTGTTGACGGCGATCGAACAGCCGGGCGCCAGGGCGTCGGCGTAGGCGCGGCCCGTGGCGATGGTGCGTTGGGTGACGTTGGCCCAGGCGTAGACCGCCGAGCAATCACCGGCCTTCAGCAGGCCCTGGGCGCTGTAATACTGGCGATAGTAGTCGCCCATGCGCGCGACCAGGGTCTCGCCCCGCGCGGTCAGGTGGCCCGCCGGAACCTCGAAACGCGGCCAGGGACGAGCCGAGGCTTCCTCCAGCCTCTCCGGCGACGACATCGCCGCCCGCACGCCGTGGCGGCTGAGGATCACCACCTTCTCGAGCGTGTCGGCCGACGCGGTGGTCGCCGAGGCCATGGCGATGGCGACGGCGGCGATACGAAGGGACAGGCGCATGACAGCTCCTAAAGCTTCACGACGACGCCGCGACGCGCCATGACATAGCCCAGCAGCCAGCAGACCAGCATGTAGGCGATGGCGCACAGCAGCGAGCCGAACGCGCCCGGAACCATGGCCTGGAAGATGTTGACGCCGATCCACTTGTAGACGCCCACGCCCGGCGCGACCTCGATCATGCCCAGCACGGTGACGAAGATCTCCGAGAACAGGTAGATCACCAGCGGATTGAGGCCGAAAACCTGGAAGAAGTAGGTCGCGCGGTTGGGCTCCTTGCCTTCCAGCAGCTTGGTCAGGCCGGCCAGCAAGACGAGGTCGATGCCGACGGTCAGCAGCACGAAGCTGCCGGTCCAGAGCTTCTTGGCGATCGGGAACAGCGGGTTCCAGGCCAGGCCCGCCAGGATCAGCACGATGCCCGCGACGGCCATCCGCGTCAGGGCGGGCGTCGAGTTCGGATTCTCCTTCAGGAACCGCGCGGCCAGATAGCCAGCCAGCACGTTGACGGTCGAGGGCAGCGTGCCGAGCAGGCCTTCCGGATCGAAGCCCCCGTCCTTGCGATAGAGGTGGTTCTGGCCGATCAGGAAGAGATCCAGATGCGTGCCGGCGTTGCCAAGCTTGGACAGCGGCGCGGCCGGGTCGCCGAATGTCATCAGGATCGCCCAGTAGCCGAGCAGCAACACCGCCGACAGCGCCACGATCAGGCGCGGCGACAACCAGCGCACGGCCAGGGCCGCCAGCAGATAGGCCAGCGCGATTCGCTGCAGGACGCCCATCACGCGGGTGTCGGAGAACGGGATCAGCGCCCAGTGCCCGTCGATCTTCTTCACGAACGGAAACCAGTACATCAGGAAGCCGAGCAGGAAGATCAGGGCCGCGCGCCGCAGCACCTTGGCCATGAACTCCTGGGTCGGGATCGGTCGCGAGAAGGCGAAGGCCATCGAGCAGCCGACCGCGAACAGGAACGACGGGAACACCGCGTCGGCCGCCGTGAAGCCGAACCACGGCGCGTGAACCAGCTGGGTGAAGGCCTTGGCCCCAGGTCCCGCCGTATTGACGACGATCATCAGGCAGACCGTCAGGCCCCGGAACACGTCCAGGGACAGGAAACGGGCGGCGGGCTTGCTCATGCGGACTTCTCCCCGCCCTGGCCGATCCGTGCGACCAGGGTCCTTATCTCGCTGATCGGGTCGGCGGGCTTGTCGCGGCGATAGGCGACCTCGGCGTTCACCCAGGCGCGCTCCCAGGCGATGCTGGCGCGCATGGCGGCGGGCTCGTCGAAAGTCCCCGTCCCGGCGGCCTTCAGCGCGTCGAGGAACAGCGACCAGCGCGGCAGGTAGAAGCCGCGATAGAGCCCCTGCCAGGCCTTGGACGCGTAGTCGTTGAGGTTCCCCTCCCCGCCCCAGACGGTGACCTGGGCCTTGGCGTTGGCGACATAGGCCGCGGCGTCGGCGGGCGTGTCGCCATAGGCGCGGGCGTCGTCGATCCAGGTGGCCAGCGTCTCGGGTTGGACGCCCAGCAGCTTGTCGATCGACAGCGCCAGCGTCTCGATCTCCGCCCGCGCCTGGTCCCCGGCGGCGACATCGCCCCGGCGATAGGCGGCCACGGCGACCTGCAGCAGGTCGTCGATCTTCAGCGTCGCCAGGTGGCGCGTGGCGTCGGTCAGGTCGAGCACGAACAGCGGCTCGTTGGCGTAGGCCGGGGCCAGCGCCGTCAGCGCCTTGACGGCCGCCTCCAGCTTGGCGCGATCGCCCGGATGCGGCGGGAACTCGCCGATCGTCGCCGTCGGACGCTTGAAGAAGAGATAGGCGCCGGCCTTGCTCCTCCACCAGCGCGGCGTCCAGTAACGGGTCGAATAGGCGGCCTCGACCAGCTGGCCCAAGGCCGCGTCCAGTTCGGGCGAGGTCTTGCCATAGCGCGCGCGGGCGTAGGTCGACAGCCAGGCCGGCAGGGACGCCTGTCCCGCGTTCCAGGCCAGGTCATAGACCGCCGCATAGACGATCGAGTTGTTGTGCAGCCCCTCCGGGAACATGCCGAAACCGGCCAGCTTGCCGGCCTCGGGGTTGGCCGCGATGGCCGGGATGTCCCGCCGGTAGTAGTCGAGGTCGCCATAGACCGGATTGCTGCCGCCGTAATTGTGGACGTAGCCGTAGATCCATGGCTTACCGCCAAAGGCCTTGGCGTTCTTCCAGACGGCGGGATAGCGGTCGTTGCCGATGTCCAGGATCATCAGCTTGTCGTCGGGAACCAG
>JAYRLX010000350.1:0-4396 GCA_041905125.1 Caulobacter sp.
GACAATATACTGGAACTCATAACCTATCCCCAAGGTATGTTTGGACGCCTCGGGTATCATCCTCCGAAAACTCGGAATAATGAGAATGCCTTATAAGCTTATATAAGGCACTGCTTTGATTGTGACCGTTTTTTAACCGTTACCGCCGTTCACTTGAGCGCCCGAGGGCAGCGGTCGTGCGCTTGGGCGCGCGAGATCATCACGCCGCCGAGAGCGCGGCGGGTTTGCGCATACGCGGCCAAACCGCCGAACACGCGCACAGCGCATGAATGGAGCCGCCTAGCGCTCGTCCTTCACCACGACTCCGCCCTTCATGACCTTGGGCACGGTCAGCAGGACGGAGATGTCCGACAGCGGATCGCCGGCCACCGCGATCAGGTCGGCGTAGCAACCGGGCGCGTCGCAGCCGACCTGGCCGGTCTTGGACATCAGGTCCGCCGCCACCGTGGTCGCCGACTGGATCGCCTGCATCGGCGTCATGCCGTACTTGACCATGTAGGGCATCTGTCGGGCGTTCCAGCCGTGCGGATAGACGCCCGCGTCGGTGCCGTAGGCGATCTTCACGCCCGCCTTCACCGCCTTGCGGAAGCCCTCCCGCTGAGCGTCCGTCGTCTCGCGGTTCTTGCGGATCATGCCGTCGGGCCAGTGGTGCTCGCGGCCGTAGGTGTCGATGAAGTCGCCGTTGTAGATGTCGGCCACCAGGAAGGCGCCCTTGGCCTTCATCAGGGCGATCCCTTCGTCGTCGATCAGCGAGCCGTGCTCGATCGAGCGCACGCCGGCCCGGACGGCGGTCTTGATCCCCTCGGCGCCGTGGGCGTGGGCGGTGGCGTAGGTCCCGCGCTTGGCCGCCTCCTCGACCGCGGCGCGGATCTCATCTTCCGACAGCTCCAGCTGGCCCGGCTCGGTGCCCTCGGTCAGCACCGCGCCGGTGGCGATCAGCTTGATGAAGTCGGCGCCGTGGACCAGCAGGTCATGGACCTTGCGATGGACGTCGGCGACGTCCTCGACCACGCCGCGGCGCATCTCGGCAGGAATGCCGACGTCGGGCGCGATCCCAGTGATCTCCCCGCCCCCGCCGGGCGCGGTGACATAGGCCCCGGCCACCGACATGCGCGGCCCCGGGACGGAGCCGGCCGCGATCGCGTCGCGCAGGGCCACGTCGCTGAACGCGCGCCAACTGCCCACGTCGCGCACGCTGGTGAAGCCCGCCATCAGGGTCGCCCGGGCGTGGACCGCGCCGACATAGGCCTGCTGGGCGGCGCTGCGCAGCAGGGGCTGGGCGATGTTCTCGCTCTGCTCGTCGTCGACCAGATGGGTGTGCATGTCGATCAGGCCGGGCAGGACCGTCATCTCGCTCCAGTCGACAAGCGGACCATCGGTCGGATCGCCCTTCCAGGCGGTGACGGCGGTGATCTTGCCGTCCTCGATGCGGATCAGCCGATCGCTCGTCACCCCGCCGGACTGCGGGTCGATCAGCCGGCCGACGCGGACATAGGACGGCTCGCCGGCCGATGCGGCGGTGGCGACAAGCCCGGCCAGCAGGGCGGCGGCCAGAGGGGCGGTCATGGGGCGAGCGATCATCGCGAGGACTCCCGAGCCGGGCGCGCCCGGCGCATCAGAACGTAGACGGGGGCGCCGGCGACCAGCAGCACCAGCCCCCAGAACGTCACCGACCAGCCCGCGCCATAGAAGGTCCAGGCCGAATAGATCGCCGCGACGACCGCGACCGCCGTCAGGGCGGGCGACAGCGGCATGCGCCCGTCGCGCCCCAGCTTCAGCACCGCCAGCGAGCAGAACAGATAGGCGAACAGGCACGAGGCCGTGGCCAGCAGCGCCATGAAGGTGAAGGTGTCGGCCATCGACTTGGCGTAGTTCATCAGCACCAGGATGGTCACCAGCACGCTGGACAGCACATGCGATCGCACGGGCGTCCCATTGGCCGTGGTCTGGCCCATCCAGGCCGGAAAGACGCCCTCGCGCGCCATGGCGGCGGGCATCTCGCCCTGCAGCAGGACCCAGCCGTTCAGGGCGCCCAGCGCGCTGATCGCCGCGAAGGCCGCCAGGACGAGGCGCAGGTCGCCGCCGCCGTGATAGGCCACGAAGTCGACCAGCGGCGCGTTCGAGCCCTTGAGCACCGAGACGGGCGTCAACAGCAGCACGCCCGACGAAACCAGGAGATAGATGAGGCCGGTGAAGGCCGTGCCGTAGAGCGTCGAGCGCGGAATGTTGCGCTCGGGCTGATCCACCTGCTCGGCGGGAATGGTGGCCGACTCCACGCCCAACAGCGCCCACAGGGTCAAGGCGGCCGCGGCGGTGACGCCGCTCCCCGACAGGGCCGAGGGCTCGAACGGCGCGACCGCGGCGGGCCCCTTGCGCAGCAGGATCAGGCCGGCCAGGGCCGCCACGGCGACCAGCGGCGCCAGCTTCAGGACGGTGGTGACCAGCTGGGTCCAGCCGGCCGTGCGGGCTCCGGCGCAGTTGATCGCCGTGGCGATCCACACCACCGCGACCGTGACCACGGCCGCCAGCCAGGGGGTCTGCGCCAAGGTCGGAACGAAGACGCTCATGTAGCTGACCGCGGCGATGGCCAGGGCCGCGTTGGAGACCCAGACCGAGATCCAATAGGACCAGGCGACCAGGAAGCCGGCCGGCCGGCCGAACGCCTCCTCGGTATAGGCGAACGGACCGCCGGCGCGGGGGAAGGCCTGGGCCAGCCGCGCGAACACCAGGGCCAGGCACAGGGCGCCGCCGATGGTGATCAGCCAGGCGATCACCGCGTTCCAGCCGTAGGGCGCCAGCGAGGCCGGCAGCATGAACACGCCCGAGCCGATCATGTTGCCCACGACCAGGGCCACGCACATCCAGAGGCCGAGGGGTTTGGCGGTCGGCTTGGTCATTCCAGAAATCCGACCTCCCCGGCGAATGCCGGGGCCCAGATCGAACCCGACAGGGGGTCAGGTTTGAGCGCGAAAAGGCGGCGCATCAACTTCAAACGCTCCGGATGAAACTGGGCCCCGGCATTCGCCGGGGAAATCGGAAGAAGGGGCGTGGTGAAGGCGAAAGAAAAGGGGCGGCTCTTCCGGACCGCCCCTTCGTCTTCCTCGCCTTCAACTAGAACTGCTTGCCCAGCTTGATCCCCAAGGTCCGGGGCTGGTTGGGCACGATGTAGGTCATCGGATAGCAGAGGCTTTCGGCGCACTCGGCGTAGCGGTTCAGGCTGGCGCGCTTGTCGAAGATGTTCTTCAGATAGAGCGACAGCGACAGGCCATCCTTGTCGATGCCCGTCGAGAGGTCGACCGTGGAGTAGCGCGGCTGCTTGCCTATCAGCCCACGCTCCAGCGTCCGCAGATCGGTCCAGTTGCTGGTCTGGCCGACGTACGAGCCCTGGGCGAAGGCGTCCCAGTCGCCCAGATTGAAGTCGTAGCGGACGGTGACATTGCCCTTGAACTTGGGCGTCACCGGCAGGACCTGACCATCCGGCGCCTGGGGCGAGGCGCACTGGGTGATCGGCTTGCCCGCGTTGTCGGTGAAGCCGCAATAGTTCGCGCTCAGCTTGGCGTCGGTATAGGCGGCCGAGGCGTTGACCGTCAGGCCATGGACCGGAACCCAGGTGACGTCGCTTTCCACGCCCTTGATGCGGGCCTGATTGGCGTTCTTGATCTCGGTGAGGCCGTTGGCGCCCAGGATCGAGAACTGGAAGTTGGTCCAGTCCTCCAGATAGACCGCGCCGTTCCAGCGGAAGCTGTTGTTGAACCAGGTGGTCTTCCAGCCGGCCTCGTAGTTCTTCAGGTAGTCGGCCTGATACGGCGGCAGGGTGCTGCGCCGGTTGATGCCGCCCGGCCGGTAGCCCTTGGAGTAGGTGGCGTAGACCAGCTTGTCGCCGTCGATCTTGTAGGTGAGCGTCACCTTGGGAACGTTGCCGCTCTCCGAGACGCCCTTGTCGAGGTTCGTACAGGGCGAGCCGGCGACCACCGGCCCCTTGAAGCAGGCTTTCTCGCCGGTCGAGCCATAGCCCTTGCCGTAGCCGTAGAAGCCGACCAGCGTGTTGTGCGCCTTGAAGAAGCGGATGCCGGCGGTCAGCATCAGCTTGTCCGTGATGTCGTACTCGACCTGGCCGAACACGGCCTTGTCGCGATCGACGCGGTTCTGCTTGGTCAGCCAGATCGTGCCCGTATAGCCCGGCACCGAGATGTCGCTGCCCAGGCCGTCGATCTTGTAGTTCTGGAAGATGTTGTGCTTCTGCTTCTGGTAGAAGCCGCCGACCACGAACCGCAGCTTCTGGTCCTGGGGCGAGGCGATCCGGATTTCGTGGCTTTCCTTGCGGTAGCGGTCCTTGCCCTGGATGTACTGCGAGGGATTGACCAGGTTGCCGGCGTTGTCGGTCCAGGCGAAGCCC
>JAYRLX010000351.1:0-4381 GCA_041905125.1 Caulobacter sp.
TTCCTTGGCCAGCAGCGGCGCGATCTTGTAGCTCTCGATCGCGTGGTGGAACATCGTGATCTTGTAGCCAAACTCCTTGGCGATATCGATCATCGTGGCTTCTTCATCGGCCCGGTAGCAGTGGTTCTGCACCAGGATCTCGCCCTTCAGCACGCCGGCCAGGGTCTCCAGCTGCAGGTCGCGCTTGGGCGGATCACCCTTTTCGCCCTTCTGCTGCTTGGCGCGGAAGTCATCCCACTTGCGGGCGTAGTCGGCCGCGTCGATCCAGGCCTTGCGATAGCCAAAGACGTTGCCCATGGCCGTCGAGGGCGAGCGACCGCGACCGCCATAGACGCGCTTGGGGTTCTCGCCGCAGGCCATCTTCAGGCCATAGGGGGCGTCCGGGAATTTCATGCCCTGGGTCGTCAGCGACGGCACGTTCTTCAGCGTCACCGAGCGGCCGCCGAACAGGTTGGCCGAGCCCGGGAGGATCTGCAGGGTCGTGACGCCGCCGGCGCGGGCGCGGTTGAAGCCCGGATCCTGCGGCCAGACCGAGTGCTCGGCCCACACCTGGGCGGTGTTCGGGTCCGTGGCCTCGTTGCCGTCCGAGCGCGCGGACACGCCGGGCGAGGGGTAGACGCCAAGGTGGCTGTGCGCGTCGATGACGCCGGGCGTGATCCACTTGCCGGTCGCATCGACCTTGACCACGTCGGCCGGGATCGGCGTATCGGGGCCGCCGACGGCGACGATCTTGCCGCCCGAGGCGATGACCACGCCGTTCTCGATCTGCTGGCCGGTGGCGGTCAGCACGGTCGCGCCGACGAAGGCCGTCGGGCGCGAGGGGAACGGCTTGTAGGTCGACGGGAAGCCGCTGGAGGCCTGGCCGTCCAGGCCCTTGGGCAGCGGCTTGATCTCGACCTTCTCGGCGGGCTTGGCGCTCGCCTGGGTGGGCTTGGCGGGAGCGCTCGTCCCGGTGGTCGCGCAGGCCGAAAGCCCCAGCGCGAGCAGGCTCGCGGCGGTCGCCGCGTAACGCCATCTGATCATGAAAAACCCCGACTCTCGAAGAGGCGGAAAGGACAAACTAAAAGAACCCCGTGATCAAGGTCGCGACAGGTCGGTTGTCACTCTCCTGACAAAAAATGGGCTAGGTCGATCATTTCTAGCGCCGCCGCCTGTCTGGTGGGACTGCTGACAGAACTGCGCAGATCGCCTTGGTACGGCGCGTGATGCGCAAGGAGGTTCGAATGAGCATTCAAGTTCCTGATCGACGCGGCCTGATTGTCGGCGCTGTCGCCGCCTCCGTGTTTGCGCCCATCGTCCAAGCCCAGGAGAAGACGCCCATGTACGGACTGATCGGCCAGATGCTGGCGGCGCCCGGCAAGCGTGACGAGCTTCTGGCAATCCTTGGCGAGAGCACCGCCGGGATGCCGGGCTGTCTGAGCTACGTGATCGCCAAGGACCCCGCCAACGCCGATGCGCTGTGGATCACCGAGGTCTGGACCGACAAGGACGCCCACGCCGCCTCGTTGAAGCTGCCCGCCGTACAGGCGGCCATCGCCAAGGCTCGACCGATCATCGCGGGCTTTCCGCAGCATTTCGAGACCGAGCCGGTGGCCGGGCAGGGCCTCAAGAGCTGAAGCCAAGAAAAAAGGCCGCGGATCGCTCCGCGGCCTTCGTCTTTTCCAGATCTCGCGATCTTAGAAGTGAGCGTCGATCGAAACGCCGATCACGCGCGGTTCGTTGACGAACGCGGTCAGGTTGTTGAAGTCGATCGCGCCCTTGATGTTGCTTTCGTTGGTGATGTTGCGAGCAAAGGCCGCGACTTCCCAGCCGCCTTCCTTGTTGGCGTAGCCCAGCTTCAGGCCGCCTTCGAAGTCGCCCTTCGTGTAGAACTCCTTCGACTGGTACAGGAAGATGTTGGTGTAGCCCTGCACCTTCCAGTCCGTGAACGCGAACAGTTCGCCCGAGGCGATCGGGTAGCTGTAGCGAGCGGTGAAATCGAAGGTGTACTTCGGCGCGTTCGGGAACGGGTTGCCGTTCACGAGGGCCAAGCCGCCGGCGGTCAGCGGGTCGGTGACGGTGCAGGCGGCGCAGGGGGCGACGGCCAGAGCGCTGTCCTTGATCTTCGTGTGGGCGTAGCTGTAGCCGGCCGTGACGACGAAGTTAGGGGTGACGACGAATTCGCTGTCCAGCTCCAGGCCGTAGGCCTCGCCCTTCTTGGCGTTGATCAGGCGGTTGGAGTTCGAACCACCGCCGACGGCGCTGAACTGCGGGTCGTCGATCGTGTAGGTGAAGACCGCGCCGTTCAGGCGGACGCGGCGGTCGAACAGTTCGCTCTTCAGACCCACTTCATACGACATGATGGTTTCGGACTTGGCGGTCGAGGCCGGCGAGCCGAAGGCGATGTCGCGACCTTGGATCGACGGGCCACGGAAGCCCGAGGCGACCTTGGCGTAGACGCTGACGTCCTCGTCGAGCTTGTAGAAGGCCGACAGGTCCCAGCTGACCTTGGAGTCCGACACCGAGACCGACGGCGCCTTGTTCGGGCCCGACACGACGTTCATGTCCTTGTCGTCGTCGGTGTAGCGCAGGCCGCCGGTCAGGCTCAGCTGGTCGTTGACCGCGTAGGAGGCTTGGCCGAACACCGCCCAGGCCTTGTTCTTCTGGCGCAGGGTGGTCGCCGGCATGAAGAACGGGTCGGTGCGGATGTCGTACTTGGTGTCGAAGTAGAAGCCGCCGACCTGCCAGGTCAGCGGACCGTCGGTGTCGCTGGCCAGGCGGACCTCCTGGGTCCACTGGAACAGGTTCTTGATGCCATCACGGGTGTTCGACTGGAACGGGATGAAGCCCGGGCCATTCGGGTTGCCGCCGTCGATGTCGCCCAGGCTCGAGCCGTGGGTGTTCTCGTAAGCAGTGATCGAGGTCAGCTTAGCGCCGTCGAAATCGTACTGGATGTTGGCCGAGGCGCCGTAGCCCTTGTACTTCTGCGGGTTGTTGGCCGTGTTGTCGTAGGCGACCTTGTCGCGCTCGTAGTTGCTGTTCAGCTTGTTCGAGCCCTTGGTCAGCACGTTGGCGCGGAACACCGCGGCGGTGCCGCCCAGATCGCGGGCGTGGACATTGAACAGGGCCGAGAGCTTGTCGGTGGGCGTGAACAGCACCTGCAGGCGGCCGGCCCTTTCGTCGAAGCCGCCCAGGGCGTCGTTCTTCTTCGTGTAGGTGTTGTCGATCCAGTTGTCGCGGTGCTGGATCAGGACCGAGGCGCGGGCCGCGACCTTGCCTTCCACCAGGGCGCCGCCGACGCCGCCGTCGAAGGTGATGGTGTTGTAGCTGCCGTAGGTGGCCGTCGCACGGCCCTTCATCTCTTCGGTCGGCTTGATGGTGTCGAACTTGACGATGCCGGCGGTGGTGTTGCGGCCGAACAGGGTGCCTTGCGGGCCGCGCAGCACTTCGACGTGGTCGAGATCGTAGATCGGCGAGCTCTTCAGCACGACGTTTTCGAGGACGACTTCGTCCTGAATGATCGAGACGGGCTGCGAGGCGGCCAGGTCGAAGTCGGCGTTGCCCAGGCCACGGATGTAGAAGCGCGGCGCGGCGCGGCCGTTCGAGGATTCAGCGTAGAGGCCCGGGGCCTTGGCCGAGAGCGCCAGGATGTCTTCGCCGGCGGCGAAGGTCGATTGCAGCTTCTCGCCGCCGATCGCGGCCACCGAGACCGGGACGTCCTGCAGGTTTTCGCTACGCTTTTGGGCGGTGATGATGATCTCGCCGACCTTGGTGTCCTGAGCGAACGCCGCCGGGGCGACGACCATCGCCGAGGTCAGGGCGGTCAGGCCGCAGGACAGAGTCAGGGCGCGGCGAAGGGAGCTGTTGAGCTTGGGCATGGAGAGATCCTGTTGTGAATCTTGGACGCCGGGTCGCTCGTTCTGAGTGGAGCGTTGGCGGCGATTCCGTTTGCGCTGCGATAGGCCAAGTCTTGGCCTCGCGGATATCTCTGGCCATGCGATTTGGATCGAACAGGGTCGATTACGTCGGTTCTGTTGCGAAGTTGCGACATTTTTGTTCAGTCGCTGCTCATAAGTAATAAATCATTCCCAGTTTTGAGGGCGTCTCTTCTTGCGGCGCGCAACGAAAAAGGGCCGGAGATCGCTCTCCGGCCCTTCGTCTGTCCTTAGGCTCTCGCCCTTAGCACTTGTAGTACATGTCGAATTCGACGGGGTGCGGGTGCAGCTGCAGACGCATCACCTCTTCCATCTTCAGCTCGATGTAGCTGTCGATGAAGTCGTCATCCATGACGCCGCCGGCCTTCAGGAAGGCGCGGTCCTTGTCCAGATTCTCCAGGGCTTCGCGCAGCGAGCCGCAGACTTCCGGGATCTTCTTCTGCTCGCGGGGCGGCAGGTCGTACAGG
>JAYRLX010000352.1:0-4342 GCA_041905125.1 Caulobacter sp.
CGCCTTGCGGGCCTTGCCGTCGTCGGTCAGGCGTTCCAGCACCATCAGGTCCGGATGCGAGCGCGCGGCCACCTGGCGGCTGACGACGTCGGACGGCGCCGCGCCCAGCAGTCCGAGCGACGGCTCCGGCCGCGCGCCCAGCAGGCGTCGCGCCATGCGATAGGCCAGGGTCGCCTTGCCGACGCCCTCCGGGCCGGTCAATAGCCAGGCATGGTGCAGGCGTCCGCGATCGAGCGCGTCCAGGAACGCCGCTTCGGCGGCCGACTGGCCTTCCAGCGCGTAGACGTCACGAGGATGCGCCGGCGCGTGCATCAGCCGTCGAGCCTTTGGTCGACCGCGTCGCTGATCGCGGCGGTCACCGCGTCGATCGCGGCGTTGGCCTCGATCACCACGCAGCGCTCGGGCTCGCGGCGCGCGATCTCCAGATAGCCGGCGCGGAGGCGTTCATGGAAAGCCAAGCCCTTCGACTCGAAGCGCGCGGCGCCGCCCCGCGCCTCGGCCCGCTGCAGCCCGACTTCAGCCGGCAGGTCGAGGATCAGCGTCAGGTCCGGGATCGTTCCGCCCAGAACGTGATCCTCCAGCGAGGCGATCAGGCTGGCGGGGGCGTCGCCGCCGGCGCCCTGATAGGCGCGGGTCGAGTCGGCGAAACGGTCGCAAAGGACGATCGCGCCGCGCGACAGGGCCGGCCGGATCACGCGCTCGACGTGGTCGCGGCGCGCGGCGTACATCAGCAAGGTCTCGGTGACCGGCGACCAGCGATCGGCGGCGCCATTGACCAGAAGCTCGCGGATCGCCTCGGCGCCAGGACTGCCGCCCGGCTCACGCGTCACGACCACGTCATGGCCAGCGGCCTGAAGCCGCTCGGCCAGACGGCGGATCTGAGTGGACTTCCCAGCCCCCTCGCCGCCTTCGAAACTGATGAAGAAGCCTTGGGTCACCGGCCTCCATTCGACCGGATTCCGAGGCTTGTCCAGAGGGTCTAGGGGCGAAGCACCGTCGCGCCCGCATAGCCGAGCGCCTCGACCCGCTGGCGCAGGCTCCAGGCCTCGCCTTCGTCGTCGCCGGCGGCGACCACGACGCGATAGAGCGTGCCGCTGGGGCGCTCCAGCGGCACGATCTTCGCCGATCCGGCGAGGGCCAGCTGCTGCACGGCCTTCTCGGCGTTTTCACGGCTGGCGAAGGCCCCGGCCTGGATGCGGAAACCTGCCTTGGGCGTCAGAGTCACAGGGGGCGGGAGCGCCACAGCGGGCGCGGGCTTCACAGGGTCGGGCGGGTTGATCGGCGGCGCCGCGAGCGCCGGCGAAGGCGACCACTCCGGATCTGGCCTGACCGGCAGGACCTGCACGCGCTGCGGCGGTTCCTGGATTTCGGCGAAGCTGCGCGTCGTCGGCGCCTCGGTTCGGATCGGCGCCTGCGCGTACTGACGCGGCGGGTCGAACACGCTCTTGGGCGCCGGACCAATATATTTGACCCGGACCTTGGCCACGCCCGCCCGGCGATAACCGAGCTCCTCGGCGGCCGCCTTGGAGAGATCAATGACCCGGTCGCCGACGAACGGGCCCCGATCGTTGACTCGCACGATCATCTTCCGCCCGTTGTCAAGGTTCGTGACCTCCACAAGGCTCGGCAGCGGCAGCGTCTTGTGGGCCGCCGACGGGATGTCCATGTCGAAGATCTCGCCGTTGGCGGTGCGGCGATTATGAAACTGCTCACCGTACCAGGAACCGGTCCCGACGACGTTGTAGTCGCGGTCTTCCTTCGGATAGTACCAGACGCCATTGACCTGATAGGGCTTTTCGGTGCCGCGCAGCGGTTTGCCGTTGGGGCCCACCATGTCGCTGGGACGCGGCGCGGCGTTGCGCACGCCGATCATCGGATGTCCGACGTCGTACCTGGGCGTCGCGCAGGCAGCCAAGCTGAGCGCCACGATGACGAAGGCCCCATGCAGGCGGATCATCCGCCACAAGCGATCGATGTGTTGGTCCATGCGCATGCCGTCCAGACGAAGGGGCGCGCCCCTCTGGGCGATCATGGTGAGCGAATTGTTTTGAAGTCTGGTTAAGGCGATTGCCGTCTGGTTAAGGCGATGACGCGCTGATATAGCCGCCTGCTCCGGACAGGTGGCCGAGTGGTTTAAGGCAGCGGTCTTGAAAACCGCCGTAGGTGGAAGCCTACCGTGGGTTCGAATCCCACCCTGTCCGCCACAGCCCTTCAGGGCGCAAAACCCTTTCAGGACAAGCATGTCGGCGAACCGCACCGCGCTCTATGGTCAGCCTGATCACGATCTGGCTCCATCCGCGCCGGACGCGGTCCAACTGTCGCCGGTCATCGTGGGGTCCAGCGACATCGCCGGGATCGCGACCGAATCTCTTAACGCCGTGACCGTCCGTGCGCCGGCTGGCGCGGTCGAGCGTCGCTTTGTCCTGGCCCATGCTTTGCGCGTCCTGGCGCCGGGCGGCCGCCTCACGACGTTCGCGCCCAAGGATCGTGGCGGCCTGCGGCTGAGGAAGGAGCTCGAGGCCTTCGGCTGCGAGGTCGGCGAGAGCGCGCGCCGGCATAACCGCATCTGCATGGTGGTGCGGCCCGCGACGCCAAAGGGCTTGGACGAGGCCATCGCCACCGGCGCGCCGCGCCAGATCGCCGAGAATGGTCTTTGGACCCAGCCCGGCGTCTTCAGCTGGGATCGACTGGACGCGGGTACGAACGCCCTGCTGCAGGTGCTGCCGGAGTTCTCTGGCGTCGGCGCCGATTTCGGCGCGGGCATCGGCCTCCTGGCGCTCAATGTGCTGGCCTCGAGCAAGGTGGCCAAGCTGACCCTGGTCGAGCTGGACCGCCGCGCGGTCGAGGTCGCCAAGCGCAACATCGCCGATCCGCGCGCCGCTTTCGTCTGGGGCGATGTCCGCGACGACGCCGCGGGCCTCAAGGACCTCGACTTCGTCGTCAGCAATCCGCCGTTTCACGAGGGCGGCGGCGAAGACAAGGCCCTGGGCCAAGCCTTCATCCGCTCCGCGGCCGGCGCGTTGCGCAAGGGCGGCGCGCTGTGGATGGTCGCCAACCGCCACCTGCCCTACGAGGCGATCCTGGCCGAGAGCTTCGCCAAGGTGCGGCTGGTCGCCGAAGGCGGCGGCTACAAGGTCTTCGAGGCGCGCAAATGAGCAAGGCGCTGATGGCCCGCCTGGACCGGCTGCTGGCCAACCTCGGCTACGGCAGCCGCAAGGAGGTCCAGGCCCTGGTCGCCGCGGGCAAGGTCGTGCTGGATGGCAAGGCGCTGAAGGACTCCGGCGTCCGGATCGCCGTCGACGCCGCCCTGCCCGAGCGCATGACGATCCGCGGTCTCCCTGTCGATCCGCCGGCCCCGCTGGTGCTGATGATGCACAAGCCGCTGGGCGTGGTCTGCTCGCACAAGGAGGACGGCGAGAAAATCTACGACCTGCTGCCGCGCCGCTGGCGGCTGCGGGACCCGGCGCTCTCCACGGTCGGGCGCCTGGACAAGGACACCAGCGGCCTGATCCTGATCACCGACGACGGCGACTTCCTGCATCGGGTGATCTCGCCCAAGCGGCACGTGCCCAAGACCTATCTGGCCAAGCTCGATCGACGGCTGAAAGGCTCGGAAGCCGAGACCTTCGCCGCCGGGACGCTGATGCTGGAGGGCGAGGAAAAGCCGTTGCTGCCGGCCCAGTTGGAGGTCCTCGACGAACGCACGGCGCGGCTGACGATCACCGAAGGGCGCTATCACCAGGTCCGGCGGATGTTCGCCGCTGTCGGCAACCATGTCGTCGATCTGCACCGCGAGCGCATCGGCGGCATCGCGCTGCCAGAGGACCTGGAGCCCGGCCAGCACCGCATCCTGCCGGCCGCCGAAGCCGAAAAGGTGTTCGCGGATGGCTGAACCGATCGTCGTCGACGCCCGGGGCCATCACTGCCCGGTGCCCACGCTCAAGTTGCGCAAGGCCCATGAGGCGGCCGCGCCCGGCGCGGAGCTCGTCCTGCTGGCCACCGACCCGATGGCTCGGATCGACGTCCCGCATTTCGCCAGCCAGATCGGCGCGACGGTGCTGGAGATAGCCGACCAGGACGGCGGCGTGATCAGGTTTCGTATTCTGAAGGCGGCTTGAGCGGGATCGCTTTCGGCCCCTCGAGCAAGGCTCTGGGCCGCTCGTCCAGCGCGATCTCGACCTCGGTGGCCAGGGCGCCGCCGAAGAAAATGGCGTTCACGCTCCAGGACAGCCAGATCAGGAAGATGATCACCGCCGAGATCGAGCCGTAGGTCGCGCCCAGGTGGACGATCTTCTCGACGTAGAAGGCGCTGGCCCACGACATGAAGACGCACAGCGCCGCC